>NZ_JBEZUZ010000012.1:0-109759 GCF_040636735.1 Streptomyces sp. NPDC035033
GCCCCGCCCGACGGGCGGGTGCTCGCCCGCATGATGAGCTGCGGTTCGACGAGCAGGTGCTCGGCCTTCCTGGCCCGGCCCTCGATGTGGTCCACCAGGAGACGGATGCTCCGGCGCCCGATGGTGGCGAAGTCCTGCCGGACCGTCGTCAGCGGCGGAGGGAAGTACTCGGCCTCCGGGATGTCGTCGAAGCCGGCCACGGCCACCTGCGCGGGGGTGCGGATGCCGCCCTCGCGCAGCGCCCGCAGGACGCCGAGCGCCATCTGGTCGTTGGCCACGAAGACGGCCGTGACCGGGGTCGTGCCGCGGCGGGCCAGGGCGAGGCCCGCGAGCTCCTGGCCCGCCCGGTACCCGGACAGCGGGCTCCAGTCCCCCGTCAGGACCCGCGGGGGCCGGATGCCGCTCTCCTCCAGGACGGCGCGCCAGCCCGCGGTGCGGGCCTCGCTCTCCAGCCAGTCGTCGGGCCCCGAGACGTGCCAGACGTTCTCGTGTCCGGCGGCGAGCAGGTGCTCGGTGACCAGGCGGGCGCCGAGCTCCTGGTCGAGGGAGACGCCGGGCAGGTCGAGCTGGTGGCCGCCCTCGACGGTGACCACGGGGAAGGGCGCGTCCAGTTCGGCGAGCGCCTGCACGTGCGAGCGCTGCGGGGTGATGGCGACGACGCCCTCCACGCCCCAGGCCGCGAGGTGGTCGATGGCGTCCCTGAGGCCCTGGCCCCCGCCGCCGCGCAGGCTGACGGTCGAGACGAGGTAGCCCTCCTCCCGCGCCGCCTCCTCCAGGCCGGTCAGGGTGCTGGCCGGGCCGTACAGGGCGGTGTTGACGGCGATGACGCCCAGCGTCCTCGTGCGGCGCGTCACCAGGGCGCGGGCGGCGGAGTTGCGGCGGTAGCCGAGCCGCTCGATGGCCACGGTGACCTGCTCGCGGGTGGCCGCGCGCACGTTGGGGTGACCGCTCAGCACCCGGGAGACGGTCTGGTGGGAGACCCCCGCCTCCCGTGCGACGTCGGCCATCGTCGGCGGGCGGACGTCTTCCGCGGGATGGGCCACGATCGCCTCCCTTCTCCGTGCTCACGGCTGTGTATCGATACGGGAAAAACCTTAGCGCCTCTTGTATCACGCCTTTGTGAGCGCTAACAATCTAGCTCGACCGGGGCGCCGACGCCCCGGCCGCCCAGCCGGAACGGTGCCGTCCCGGTGGTGCGTGGACCCGCGCTGCCGTCGACCCCGCTCCCGGTCGGAGCCGCCCTCGACGACGGGATGGGTAACGCCCATGAAGAAGTTCCGATCCGCATCCGCCCTCCTGGCCGTGGCCACCGGCTGCGCCCTGCTCCTGACCGCCTGCGGACAGACCGCCGAGGGCGGCAGCCAGGAGGCGAAGGAGAAGAAGGACCGCACCATCGGCATCGCCATGCCCACCAAGTCCTCCGAGCGGTGGATCGCCGACGGGCGCAACATGACGGAGAGCCTGAAGAAGGCCGGCTTCGCCACGACCCTGCAGTACGGCGAGGACGACCCCGACCAGCAGGTCGCCCAGATCGAGAACATGATCACCCAGGGCGTCGACGCCCTGGTCGTGGCCGCCATCAACGGCGAGGCCCTCTCCAACGTCCTCCAGCAGGCGGCGGACGCCGACATCCCGGTGATCTCCTACGACCGGCTCATCCTGGGCTCCCCCCACGTCGACTACTACGCCTCCTTCGACAACGAGAAGGTCGGCGAGCTCCAGGCCACCTACATCGTCGAGAAGCTGGGGCTGAAGTCCGGCGCGAAGAAGGGCCCCTTCAACATCGAGCTGTTCGCCGGATCCAACGACGACAACAACACCAAGTACTTCTTCAACGGCGCCATGAAGGTGCTGAAGCCCTACCTCGACAAGAAGCAGCTGGTCGTGCGCTCCCGGCAGACCCAGCTCAACCAGGTCACCACCCTGCGCTGGGACGGCGGGACGGCGCAGAAGCGCATGGACGACCTGCTGACCTCCGCGTACTCCACGGCCCGCGTCGACGCCGTCCTCTCCCCGTACGACGGCATCTCCATCGGCATCCTGTCCGCCCTGAAGTCCGACGACTACGGGAGCGCCGCCAAGCCGCTGCCGGTCGTCACCGGCCAGGACGCGGAGGTCGCCTCCGTGAAGTCGATCATCGCGGGCGAGCAGACGCAGACCGTCTACAAGGACACGCGCGCCCTCGCGAAGGTCGCCTCGGACATGGTCACCGCCGTCCTGGAGGGCAGGAAGCCCCAGACCAACGACGACAAGACGTACGACAACGGAAAGAAGGTCGTTCCGGCCTATCTGCTCGACCCGGTCAGCGTCGACAAGTCGAACTACCGGAAGGTCCTGGTGGAGTCCGGCTACATCGACGCCGGGGCACTGAAGTGACCGCCCTCCTCCAGATGCGTTCCATCGTCAAGACCTTCCCCGGGGTCAGGGCGCTCGACGACGTGACCCTGTCCGTGGAACGCGGCGAGGTGCACGCCCTGTGCGGGGAGAACGGCGCCGGCAAGTCGACCCTGATGAAGGTCCTCTCCGGCGTCCACCCGCACGGGACGTACGGGGGCGAGATCCTCTTCGACGGCGAGCCGTGCCGCTTCAAGGACATCCGGGCCAGCGAGCGGCGCGGGATCGTCATCATCCACCAGGAGCTCGCGCTCGTCCCCCACCTGTCGATCGCCGAGAACGTCTTCCTCGGCAACGAACCGTCCCGGCGCGGGATCGTCGACTGGCGCGAGGCGCTGCGCCGCGCGTCCGCACTGCTCCGGCGGGTCGGGCTCGACGAGCACCCCGAGACCCGGGTCGCCGACATCGGCGTCGGCAAGCAGCAGCTGGTGGAGATCGCGAAGGCGCTGGCGAAGGACGTCCGCCTGCTCATCCTCGACGAGCCCACCGCGGCCCTCAACGACGAGGACAGCGCGAAGCTCCTGGGTCTGATGGGGGAGCTGAAGGGCCAGGGCATCACCTCGATCCTCATCTCGCACAAGCTGAACGAGATCGCCCGGATCGCCGACTCCGTCACCATCCTGCGCGACGGACGCTCCATCGAGACCCTCGACGTCAGGGACCCGGCCACCACCGAGGAGCGCATCATCCGCGGCATGGTGGGCCGGGACCTCGACAGCCGCTTCCCCGACCGGACCCCGTACGAGGGCCCGGCCGACGCCACCCCCGTCCTGGAGGTCCGCGACTGGACCGTGCGCCACCCGCTCGACCGCGGCCGCAAGGTCGTCGACGGCGTGTCGCTCCAGGTCCGCCGCGGGGAGATCGTCGGCGTCGCGGGGCTCATGGGGGCCGGCCGGACCGAACTCGCCATGAGCGTCTTCGGGCGTTCCTACGGCCGCTACGAGCGGGGCACCGTGCTCAAGGACGGCCGCGAGGTGCGGACGCGCACGGTTCCCGAGGCGGTCGCCCACGGCATCGCGTACGTCACCGAGGACCGCAAGCACTACGGCCTCGACCTCGGGGACTCCGTGAGCCGGAACATCTCGCTCGCCTCCCTCGGCGCCCTGGCCCGCCGCGGGGTCGTCGACGGGCACGAGGAGCGCCGGGTCGCGGAGCGGTACCGGCGGACCATGAACATCAAGGCTCCGAACGTCCTCGAACCGGTCGGCCGCCTGTCCGGCGGCAACCAGCAGAAGGTCGTCCTCAGCAAGTGGATCCTCGCCGGGCCGGACGTCCTCGTCCTGGACGAGCCCACGCGCGGGGTCGACGTGGGAGCCAAGTACGAGATCTACACCGTGATCGACCGGCTCGCCGCCGAGGGCAAGGCGATCCTCCTCATCTCCTCCGAACTGCCCGAACTGCTCGGCATGTGCGACCGCATCTACACCATGGCCGCCGGGCGGCTGACCGGCGAGGTCGGGCGCGCGGACGCCACCCAGGAAGTACTGATGCGGCACATGACGCAGAGCTCCCCCGCACCGCCGGCGGTCCCCGCGGGCACCGCCTCCACCGAAGGACACCAGGCATGAGCACCGAAGTCGGCACGAAGACGACCGCCCCGGCGCCCCCGGGCGGCGGTTCCCCGTCCACCGGGACACCGGTGCTCCGGACGCTCCTCGACGGCGTCCGGCGGAACATGCGCCAGTACGGCATGCTCTTCGCGCTGGGCCTGATCGTGCTGCTGTTCCAGGTGTGGACGGGCGGCGACCTCCTGCTGCCGCGCAACGTCTCCAACCTGGTCCTGCAGAACAGCTACATCCTCATTCTGGCCATCGGCATGATGATCGTCATCATCTCCGGGCACATCGACCTGTCGGTGGGCTCGCTGATGGCCCTGGTGGGCGGCGTCGGGGCGGTGCTCATGGTCGAGCACCACGTCTCCTGGCCGGTCGCGGTGGTCCTCACCCTGCTCCTGGGGGCGGTCGCCGGCGCGTTGCAGGGCTACTTCATCGCGTACGTCGGCATACCGTCGTTCATCGTGACCCTCGCCGGCATGCTGCTCTTCCGCGGGCTGACGGAGATCTTCCTCAAGGGGCAGACGCTCGGCCCGTTCCCGGACGGTCTGCAGAAGGTCGCCAACGGCTTCCTGCCGGAGGTCGGGCCGCGCACGAACTACCACAACCTGACGCTGCTCCTCGGCCTGGGCCTGATCGCCTACGTGGTCTTCCAGGAGGTCCGGGACCGCCGCCGCCAGCGGGAGTTCGCCCTGGAGACGCTCCCCGCGGGCCTGTTCGCGCTGAAGGTGACCGCGCTGGTCGCCGCGGTCCTGGTCACGACCCTGCTGCTCGCCAGCTACAAGGGCGCGCCCGTGGTCCTCCTGATCCTGGCCGTCCTGCTCGTCGGCTTCGGCTACGTGATGCGCAACGCGGTGATCGGCCGCCACGTGTACGCGATCGGTGGCAACCTGCCCGCCGCGAAGCTGTCCGGCGTCAAGGACCGGAAGGTGACCTTCGCGGTCTTCCTCAACATGGGGATGCTCGCGGCGCTCGCCGGTCTCGTCTTCGCGGCGCGCTTCAACGCGGCCTCGCCCAAGGCGGGCGTGAATTTCGAACTGGAGGCCATCGCGGCCGCGTTCATCGGCGGGGCGTCGATGAGCGGCGGCGTCGGGACCGTCCTGGGCGCCATCATCGGCGGCCTGGTGCTCGGCGTGCTCAACAACGGCATGAACCTCGTCGGGGTGGGCACCGACTGGCAGCAGGTCATCAAGGGCCTGGTGCTGCTCGCGGCGGTCGGCTTCGACGTGTGGAACAAGCGGCGGGCGGGCGCCTGACGCGGCTCCGGACACGGCTGTGCCCGCCGGCGTTCCCGCCGGCGGGCACAGCCGTGTCGGTACGCGGTCAGTCGCGCGTGCCGAACCGGAGGACCGTCCTCGACGTGTACCGCTCCCCCGGTCGCAGCACCGTGGACGGGTCGCCGGGGCGGTTCGGGGAGTCGGGGAAGTGCTGGGTCTCCAGGGCGATGCCGGCGCCCGCCCGGTAGGGCGTGCCGCTCTTGCCGAGGACCGTTCCGTCGAACTGTCCCGCGGTGTAGACCTGGAGGCCGGGCTCCGTGGTCAGCACCTCCATGCGGCGGCCCGTGGCCGGGGCGTACAGGACGGCGGCCCGGCGCAGCCGTCCGTCGCCGTGCGGGTCCAGGACGAAGTTGTGGTCGTAGCCGTCGGGCGCGCCGGGGCGGGCCAGGGCGTCGGCGATCCTGAGCGGCCGGCGGAGGTCGAAGGCGGTGCCGTCGACGGGGCGGTGGTCCCCGTGGGGGATGAGGTCCGCGTCGACCGGTGTGTAGTGGGAGGCGTCGACGGCCAGTTCGTGGCCGAGGACGTCGCCGGCGTCCTCGCCGTCGAGGTTGAAGTAGGCGTGGTTGGTCAGGTTGACGGGGGTGGCGGCGTCGGTGACCGCCGTGTAGGAGAAGGCGAGTTCGTCGTCGCGGCCGATGAGGCAGCCGACGGTGACGACCAGGTTCCCGGGGAAGCCCTGGTCGCCGTCCGGGCTGCGGAGGCGCAGGAGCACACCGGTCCACTCCGGGGTGTGGACGCCCTCGGCTTCCCAGAGCCGGGTGTCGAAGCCGTCGGTCCCGCCGTGCAGGCAGTGGCCGTTCTCCTGGGTGGTCAGCCGGTGCGGCGTCCCGTCCAGGGTGAACCGGCCGTGGGCGATGCGGTTGGCGTAGCGGCCGACGGTGGAGCCGAAGTACCGGGCGGTGGTGGCCGTCTCGGCCGGGTCGCGGGGCGCGAGGACGACGTCGGCCGGGGTGCCGTTCCGGTCCGGCGCCCACAGTCCGTGGAGGCGGGCGCCGCGGGTGTGCACCTCGGCCGTGAGTCCGCCGGGGAAGCCGAAGGTCCATCGTTCTCCGGCGCGCGGGTCGGCGTGGCGGACCGGGGGGACTCCGGTGAGCGGGGGCGTGGCTGGGTTCATGGGGTTCCTTGGTCGCGAGGGGGGCGCAGCCGGAAAGGGGGCAGGGAGGTCCCTGCCCCCTCGTGGCCCGGGGTCTATTCCGCCGGGCGGGATCCGCCGAAGAGGCGCTGGAGGAGGATGAAGACGAACAGCAGGCCGCCGATGACGATGCGGGTCCACCACGAGCTGAGGGTGCCCTGGAAGCTGATGATCGTCTGGATCAGCCCGAGGACCGTCACGCCGAGCGCGGTGCCCAGGACGAACCCGGGGCCGCCGGTCAGCAGGGTCCCGCCGATCACGGCGGCGGCGATGGCGTCGAGTTCCATGCCGACGGCGTGCAGGGCGTAGCCGGAGAGCATGTAGAAGGTCAGCAGCAGGCCGCCGAGGGCGGAGCACAGGCCGCTGACGGCGTACACCATGACCTTGGTGCGTCCCACGGGCAGGCCCATGAGGCGGGCGGAGGACTCGTTGCCGCCGAGGGCGTAGACGGTGCGGCCGAAGCGGGTGTGGTGGAGGACGACGAAGGCGAGCGCGAGGACGACCAGGGCGATGACCACGGCGGGCGAGACGAACAGGCCGCCGGGGAGCAGTACCCGGGTCTGGGCGATCTGTGTCGTCGTCGGGTCCGTGATCGAGATCGACTCGGTGCTGATCATGTAGCAGAGGCCGCGGGCGAGGAACATGCCGGCGAGGGTGACGATGAAGGGCTGGATCTCGAAGGCGTGGATCACCCAGCCCATGAGGGCTCCGCCGCCGGCTCCCACTAGCAGGACCACGGGCACCGCCACGGCGAGCGGCAGGCCGTTCTGTTCGACGAGCCAGGCGGTCAGCATGGTCGACAGGGCCACCATGGAGCCGACCGAGAGGTCGATCCCGCCGGTGAGGATGACGAAGGTCATGCCGATGGCCACGACGAGCAGGAAGCCGTTGTCGATCAGGACGTTGAGCAGGACCTGCGCGGAGAAGAAGCCTTCGTACTGCACGGAGCCGACCGTGAACATGGCGACCAGGAGGGTGGCCGTCACCATGAGCGGCAGGCGGGCTGCGTGGCGGGCCGAGAAGCGGTGGAGCGGCTTGGTGAGGGTGGTGCTCACGGGTGGACCTCCTGCCGGCGGGCCGTCAGGTCGCCGGCCGCCGGGGCCGGGTCCGGGACGGGCGTGCGGCGACGGCGTGAGAGTCGCGCGCGGAAGGCGGGCGACTGGACGAGACACACGACGATGACGACCAGGGCCTTGAAGACGAGGGTGGTCTCCGGAGGTACGCCGAGGGTGTAGATGGTGGTCGAGAGGGTCTGGATGATCAGCGCGCCGAGGACGGTGCCGCCGAGGGAGAAGCGGCCGCCGGTCAGCGCGGTGCCGCCGATGACCACGGCGAGGATCGCGTCCAGCTCGATCCACAGGCCGGCGTTGTTGCCGTCGGCGCTGGACACGTTGGAGCTGATCATCAGGCCGGCGACCGCAGCGCAGACGGCGCTGACGACGTACACCGTGACGAGGAGCCCGGCCGCCCGGATGCCGACGAGCCGGCTCGCGACCGGGTTGCCG
Source organism: Streptomyces sp. NPDC035033 (assembly GCF_040636735.1). NCBI lineage: Bacteria > Bacillati > Actinomycetota > Actinomycetes > Kitasatosporales > Streptomycetaceae > Streptomyces > Streptomyces sp. NPDC035033. The sequence goes on from NZ_JBEZUZ010000012.1 coordinate 7,862, forward strand.
CCCACCGATTCGATGAGCATGCCGAGCGCGGTCCGCCGGGTGACGAGGGAGGCGACGGCGACGAGGGCCGCGGCGAGCAGGACGGCGAAGGGGAGGGTGAGCCAGTAGCCGCCGCCGATCATCTTGTAGGCGCCGCTGGAGACGCTGATGATCTGGCCGTCGGTGATCAGCTGGGCCACGCCGCGTCCGGCGACCATGAGGACCAGCGTGGCGACGATGGGCTGGACGCCGAGCCGGGCGACGAGCAGGCCGTTGAGCAGGCCGATCGCGGCGGCCACGCCGAGCGCGACCGCGATCGCGGCCAGGACGGTGGAGAGGCTTCCGGGGTCCTTCGCGGTGGCGATGTGCTCGCAGGCGAGGGCGCCGGCGATGGCGACCGTCGAGCCGACCGAGAGGTCGATGCCGCGGGTGGCGATGACGAGCGTCATGCCGACGGAGACCAGGATCAGCGGGGCGCCGAACTGGAGGATGTCGATCAGGCTGCCGTACAGGTGTCCGTTCTGGACGCGGACGGCGAAGAAGTCGTGGGTGAGCGCGACGTTTCCGAGGAGCAGGGCGGCCAGGACGGCGGCGGGCCAGAACAGGCGGTGCTCGGTGAGCCGCCGGGCGCCGCGCGCCCGGGCCGGACGCCCCCCGGCGCCGGTGTCGTCAGGTGGTGTCATGAGGTGGCTCCGGTGGCGATGGCGCCCAGGATCCGGTCGGGCGTCAGGGTGGTGTCGTTGGTGAGGGTGGCGACGAGCCGGTGGTCGCGCAGCACGCCGACCCGGTGGCTCAGCCGCAGCACCTCCTCCAGTTCGGCGGAGATGAAGAGGACCGCCGTGCCCTCCGAGGCCAGGCGGCTGACGAGTCGTTGGATCTCCGTCTTGGCGCCGATGTCGATGCCCCGGGTGGGCTCGTCCAGGATCAGCAGCTCGGGGTCGGTGAGCAGCCACCGGGCGAGCAGCACCTTCTGCTGGTTGCCGCCGCTGAGGTTGCGGACCTGGGCCTCGGGGTCGGCCGGGCGGATGTCGAGGACCTCGGTCCACCGGGCGGCGATCTCGTCCTGCCGGGCGCGCGAGAGGGGCCTGGTCCAGCCGCGGGCGGCCTGGAGGGCGAGCACGATGTTCTCGCGGACGGTGAGCTCGCCGATCAGGCCCTCCGCCTTGCGGTTCTCCGAGCAGAAGGCGATCTTGTGGGCGATCGCGGTGCGCGGCGAGCGCAGGACGGCGCGTTCGCCGTGGATCCGCAGTTCGCCGCCGTCGGCGTGGTCGGCGCCGAAGAGCAGCCGGGCGGCCTCGGTCCGTCCGGAGCCGAGGAGTCCGGCGAGGCCGATGACCTCGCCGCGGTGGATGTCCAGGTCGTACGGCTGGATGGCGCCGGTCCGGGCGAGGCCGCGGGCGCTGAGGAGGGGGGTCTCCGCGGACCCGGGGCCGGCGGCGGTGCCGGTGTGGGAGGTCTCGGCCAGTTCGTCGAGGGTGCTCAGTTCGCTGCCGACCATGCGGTGGACGAGGGTGACGGGGGTCAGTTCGTCGATCCGGTACTCGCCTTCGAGGCGGCCGTTGCGCAGGACGGTGACCCGGTCGCACAGGTCGAAGACCTGGTCGAGGAAGTGGGTGACGAAGAGGATCGCGACGCCCCGGTCGCGCAGCCGGCGCACCAGGGCGAACAGCTGGGCGACCTCGTCGCGGTCGAGGCTGGAGGTGGGCTCGTCGAGGACGAGGACCTTCGCCCGGACGTCCACGGCGCGGACGATCGCGACGAGTTGCTGGACGGCGAGGGAGTGGGCGCTCAGCGGCATGCGGACGTCGAGGTCGAGTTCCAGCTCGGTGATGAGCTGTGCCGCGCGCCGGTGGAGGGCCTTCCAGTGGACGAGGCCGAAGCGCCGGGGTTCCCGGCCGACGAGGACGTTCTCCGCGACCGAGAGGTTGGGGCAGAGGTTCACCTCCTGGTAGACGGTGCTGATGCCGGCGTGCTGGGCTTCGAGCGGTTCGGTGAACCGCCGGGCGTCGCCGTCGACGGTGACCGTGCCCGCGTCGGGCGGGTGGACCCCGGTGAGCACCTTGATGAGGGTCGACTTTCCGGCGCCGTTCTCGCCCATGAGCGCGTGGACCTCGCCCGGGAAGAGGCGCAGGTCGACGCCGTCGAGGGCGAGGACGCCGGGGAACGCCTTGCGGATGCCGCGGGCCTCCAGGACCGGCCGGTCGGTGGGGGTGGGGGTGGGTGGGGCTGTCATCCGCCCTCCTCTCCTGAGGGGCCGGGGGCGGCGCGGGGGCCGCCCCCGGTCCGGTGCGGGCGGTGGGTCAGTACTGGCGGCCGGGCAGGGCGGCGGCGGCCTGGTCCTGGGTGAAGACGCCCTCCTTCACCTCGACCCGTCGCGGGACGCTCTCGCCGGCCGCGACCTTCTTGACGAGGTCCATGAGCTGGTCGCCGAGGAGCGGGTTGCACTCGACCACCACGTTGATCTTCTTCTGCTGCATGGCGACGAAGGCGTCCTTGATGCCGTCGACGGAGATCACCTTGATGTCGGTGCCCGGCTTCTTGCCCGCCTCCTCGATGGCCTGGATGGCGCCGAGGGCCATGTCGTCGTTGTGGGCGTAGAGGACGTCGATGTCCTCGTGGGACTTGAGGAAGGCCTGCATGACCTCCTTGCCCTTGGCGCGGGTGAAGTCGCCGGTCTGGGAGGCGACGACCTTGAACTTGGGGTCGCCCTTGATGACCTCGGCGAAGCCGGCCTTGCGGTCGTTGGCGGGGGCGGAGCCGGTGGTGCCCTGGAGCTCGACGACGTTGACGGGGTCGGTGGTCCCCTCGTACTCCTTGACGAGCCACTTGCCGGCCTCCTGGCCCTCCTTGACGAAGTCGGAGCCGAGGAAGGTCCGGTAGAGCGAGGTGTCCTGCGAGTCGACCGCGCGGTCGGTGAGGATCACCGGGATGCCGGCGTTCTTGGCCTCCTTCAGGACGGTGTCCCAGCCGGACTCCACGACCGGCGAGAAGGCGATGACGTCCACCTTCTGCTGGATGAAGGTGCGGATCGCCTTGATCTGGTTCTCCTGCTTCTGCTGCGCGTCGGAGAACTTGAGCGTGATGCCGGCCTTCTCGGCCGCCTCCCGCACGGACTTGGTGTTGGCGGTGCGCCAGCCGCTCTCGGCTCCCACTTGGGCGAACCCGAGCACCAGCGTGCCGTCGGAGGAGCCCTTGCCGGCGGTGCCGGCGGGGCCGGTGGGTGCGGGCTCGGTGGTGCAGGCGGTCAGCACGCCGCCGGCCAGGACGGCGGCGGTGATGACGCGGAGGGCTCTGTGGGCCATGGCGTGGTTCCTCTCGGGACGTGCGTCGTACCAGGCGGAGCCCTGAAGGGGACGGGCCCGGCGAAGGCATGGCTGCGCAGCGGTGGTGGGGCCGGACGGGGGCGGAGCGACGCGTCGGCCCCCGTCGACCGGTGAGCTGACGAACGCGAGCATTGTGAGCGCTAACAGAGTTGTAACTCAAGGGTTCGTACGAGCGTTACTCGTTCTTGATGAAAAGTTGTGAGCGTTAACACTCTTCACCCGGGGATCGTCGCGGACCGCCGAAGACCCCTTGGGGCGACGGCCGTTGACACGCCCCACCGCCCTCCGTATCGTCGCGGCACGATTTCGGACGGCGTCCGAAGCATCGAACGTCAGGAGTCGCCCCATGTGTTCCGCTCGGCCCGCCGGCCAGGGCGGCCTCCTGTGACGCGGGGCCGGGTGGTGCGGGCGGCCCGGCTGATCCGGCGAGCCGCTCCGTGAGGTGCCACGAGCGGTCCGCCCGGGGCCGCGCCGGGGCGACGGTCCCGGGGCGCGGCTCAGGAGGGCCGGGACGGTCCGGGCGGTGGTGCGAGCCCGAGGTGGGCCCACGCGGCGGGGGTGGCGACCCGGCCCCGGGGCGTGCGGACCAGCAGCCCCTCCCGGACCAGGAACGGCTCGGCGACCTCCTCCACCGTCTCCCGGTCCTCCCCCACGGCGACCGCGAGGGTGGCCAGGCCCACCGGTCCGCCGCCGAAGAGCCTCAGCAGGGCGTGCAGCACGGCCCGGTCCAGGCGGTCCAGGCCGCGGCCGTCGACCTCGTAGACCCCCAGGGCGGCGGACGCGATCTCGCGGGTGACCACTCCGTCCGCGGTGACCTGGGCGTAGTCCCGCACCCGGCGCAGCAGCCGGTTGGCGATGCGGGGCGTGCCGCGGGAGCGGCCGGCGATCTCGGCGGCGCCGGCGGGTTCGATCTCCACCTCCAGCAGCCGGGCGGAGCGGTGGACGACGTGCTCCAGCGCGGCCGGGTCGTAGAACTCCAGGTGGGCGGTGAAGCCGAAGCGGTCGCGCAGCGGCGGGAGCAGCAGGCCGGCCCGGACGGTGGCGCCGACGAGGGTGAACGGCGGCAGGTCGAGGGACATGGCGGACGCGTCGAGTCCGGTGCCGACGACGACGTCGACGCGGAAGTCCTCCATCGCCAGGTAGAGCATCTCCTCGGCGGACCGGGACATCCGGTGGATCTCGTCGAGGAAGAGGACCTCGCCCCCGGCGAGCGAGGCCAGGAGCGCCGCCAGGGCTCCGGGGTGCTGGATGGCGGGGCCGGAGGTGACGCGCAGCGGGGCTCCCATCTCCGCGGCGATGATCATCGCCAGGGTGGTCTTGCCGAGCCCCGGAGGGCCGGAGAGCAGCACGTGGTCGGCGGTGGCGCTCCGCTGCCGCGCGGCCCGGAGGACGAGGTCGAGCTGCTCGCGGACCCGTTCCTGGCCGATGAACCCGTTCAGGTCCTTGGGGCGGAGCGCCGCCTCGGTGGCCCGCTCCTCGCCGTCGGCGGGGGCCGCGGCCGGCCGGTGGGGCGGCTCCGCCACGAGGGGCGCGGCGGGCCGGCCGCCGGCGGTCCCGTCCCGGGGTGCGGCGGCGGGGAGGACGGTGCCGCCCCGGTTCACCGGCGCCGGCCCCGCGCCGGGGTGAAGGGGCGGCGGGCTGGTCTTCACGGCCCGGCCGGGGTGCCGTCGAGGAGGACGCGGGGGGCCGGACCGCCCGGGGCCGACGGGGCGGGTCCGGTGGAGCGCCGTCCGGCCGCGACCGGGTCGAACGGCACGGTGCCGGGCGGGGCCGCCCGGTCCGCCGTGGCCGTCGGGGGCTCCGCCGCCGGGGTCTCCGGCCCCGTCCCGATGCCCAGTTCCTCCCTGATCCGCTCCTCGATCTCGTCGGCGAGGCCGGGGTTGTCCTTCAGGAAGTTGCGGGCGTTCTCCTTGCCCTGGCCGAGCCGGTCGCCCTCGTACGTGTACCAGGCGCCGGCCTTGCGGACGACGCCGTGCTCCACGCCCATGTCGATCAGCTCGCCCTCGCGGCTGATGCCCCGGCCGTAGAGGATGTCGAACTCGGCCTGCCGGAACGGCGGGGCGACCTTGTTCTTGGCCACCTTGACGCGGGTGCGGTTGCCCACCGGCTCGGCGCCGTCCTTGAGGGTCTCGATGCGGCGGATGTCCAGCCGGACCGAGGCGTAGAACTTCAGGGCGCGGCCGCCGGTCGTGGTCTCCGGCGAGCCGAAGATCACGCCGATCTTCTCGCGGAGCTGGTTGATGAAGATCACCGTGGTTCCGGAGTGGCCCAGCGCGCCGGTGATCTTCCGGAGCGCCTGGCTCATCAGCCGGGCCTGGAGGCCGACGTGCGGGTCGCCCATCTCGCCCTCGATCTCCGCGCGCGGCACCAGCGCGGCGACGGAGTCGACGACGACGAGGCCCAGGGCGCCGGAGCGGATGAGGGTGTCGGCGATCTGCAGGGCCTGTTCGCCGTTGTCCGGCTGGCAGACCAGCAGGGCGTCGGTGTCGACGCCGAGCCGCCGGGCGTACTCGAGGTCGAGGCCGTACTCGGCGTCGATGAACGCCGCGGTCCTGCCCGCCTTCTGCGCGTTGGCCATGGCGTGCAGGGCCAGGGTCGTCTTGCCGGAGGACTCCGGGCCGTAGATCTCCACCACGCGGCCGCGCGGCAGACCGCCGACGCCGAGGGCGAGGTCCAGGGCGATCGAGCCGGTGGGAACGGCCTCGACGGGGGTCTCCGGCTCATCGCCCAGGCGCATCACCGAGCCCGTGCCGAACCGCTTCTCGATCTGGGCGAGGGCGAGTTCGAGCGCTTCCTCGCGGTCGTGTTCCTTCATGGGGTCCGCCTCGGATGGGTGCGGTGGGGGGTCGCGGCCGGCGCACGGGCGCGTCGGTCCGTCAGAAGGGATCCGTCTCCTCCCCGGGGGCGTGGCGTCCGCTCCCGGCGGGGACCGGCCGCTCGCCGCCGTCGGGCCGGGCGAACGGGTCCTCGGCGGGCGGACGGGGGCCGCCGCGGGAACCGGCGGGGACGCCGGTGTGCGGGGGTTTGGTGACCGTCGCGGCGGCGAACCGCAGCGAGGGTCCGATCTCGTCGGCCTCCAGCTCGACGACGGTCCGCCTCTCGCCCTCCCGGGTCTCGTACGTCCGCTGGCGCAGCCGCCCCTGGACGATGACGCGGGTGCCCCGGGTCAGGGACTCGGCGACGTGCTCCGCCTCCTGCCGCCAGGCCGAGCAGCGGAGGAACAGCGTCTCGGCGTCCCGCCATTCGTTGCTCTGCCGGTCGAAGGTGCGGGGCGTGGACGCGACGGTGAAGTGCGCGACCGCGTCGCCGGACGGGGTGAGGCGCAGCTCGGGGTCGTCGGTCAGGTTGCCGACGACGGTGATGACGGTTTCACCGGCCATGGCGGCTTTCCTCTCGTGCGACGGGTGGTTCCCCACCCGTGCCGGTTCGCGTGCGACGGGCGGTCCCGTGGGTCTTCTCCCGGGTGGGGGCGTTCATCGGGTCCGCCCCGCTTCCCTCTCCCGCCCCGGCCCGGGCTCGGCGAGCCCGGCGGCGAGGAGCCGTGCCTGGTGGGCGGGGGCCCTCCGCAGCGGGACCCCGAGCCGGGGGACGGTGCAGGGGCGGCCCGCGGCGGCCCCGCACCAGGGGCAGGGCACCCGGAGGGAGCGGGCGCGCGGGTCGCGTGCGTCGTGCTTCGGGCCGGCGGGGCGGGCCGGCGGGACGGTCGGGGCGGCGGGTATCCGCTCGACGCGCCTCCCCGAGGCGATCGCGGTGACCAGTTCGAGGAGTTCCGCACGGTAACGGCGGGGGTCGTCGGGGTCGCTGTCCGGGAGCGGCAGCGGGTTGCGGGCGAGCCGCTCCTCCCGGATCGCGCGCACCTCGGCGCGGATGTCGGCGGCGTCGACGCGGGACCGCTCCCTGCCCAGCCTGGTCACGGCCGCCCGTACGTCGGCGACGTCCAGGTCGGCGAGGAGCAGGTGCCAGGCGTCCGTGGTGGTGTCCTCCAGGTGCATCGACGGCCACACCGCCGCGACCAGGGCGACGAGTTGGGCCGTCTCGGCCGGCAGCATGCGCTCCTCCTTTCCGCGGGGGGACGTCCCGGCCGGTGGCGGGGCGTCGCTTCCTTCCTCGTCCGCCGACCGCCGGTACACGTACAGGACGGCCCCGCAGGCGCACCGCAGCCGTGTGCCGCCCTCGAACGTCCAGCGGCCGCAGTCGAGGTGACCGGCCTGGGAGACCAGGAACCACACCGTGCCGAGCGCGTCCCGGCCGGGGTCGGCGGCGACGGCGGTCACGGGTCCTCGCCCCCCTCGGGCGGGAGCAGACGGCGCAGGTCGAGGGTGCCGGTGTGCCAGGCGCGGGCGATCCGCTCCCGCCCGCCGGGCAGGGGGCGCAGGCTGAACGACCGCGGTTCGGAGGCGGAGAGCACGCCCAGCCCCGGGATCGCCTCGCCGGTGTGGGGGTCGGCGACCGGATCGAGGCGGGTCAGCCGGGCGAGGAACCGCCGCTGCCAGTCGGGGCGCACCCGGACCAGCGTCTCCACCCCGTCGGGGTGGTTGTCGGCCACCCAGGCGGTGAAGGCCGCCTCGTCGGCGACCACGACCGCCGGTTCGGGGTCGACGAGGGTGAGGGTGGCGATCGGCGTGTCGTCCGGCAGGGCCACCCGGACCGACTTCAGGTTCAGCTCGGCGCGGGCCGCGCGCAGCTCCTCCAGGACCTCGTGGCGCTCGGTCCGGTACTCGGCGTCGACGGCGTCGCGCAGCACCCGGAGCACGGCGACCCGGGTGGCGTGCTCCTTGAGGCTCATGCGGCCTTGTCCTTCCGCTCGGTGCCGTTCTCCCGCCTGGTCCCGGCTCCGGACTCGACGTCCTCGGCGACCCTGTTCCGCGCCGCCGCGGTGCCGTGACGCACGATCAGCTGGCCGAGCGTGCAGGTCTCCCCGCTGTCGTCCAGGACCGCGGCGCCCAGCAGGTTGTGCCGGCGGGCCTCCTCGTACAGGGCGCGCAGCTCGTCGTGGCCGGCGCCCTGCGCGGTGGCCGCCGTGACGTAGTCGGAGACGGAGAGGGCGGGCTTGCCGGCCTCCAGCCAGTCGAGGACGGCCTCGGCGAACTCCGGGCCCGGCCTGTGGAGCACCGTGCCGGACAGCGGCTTCGCGCGGGACTTGGAGATCACCAGGGTGTTCTCGTGGTCGAGGTCGCCGACGATGTCGAACTCGTACTCGATGCCCTCCCGCTGCTCGGGCTTGAGCCCGATCTTGCGCGGCACCTTGCGGCCGCGCTCGTCGGCCTCCACGACGTACTCGGTCTTGGTGCGCATGGTGACGATGAGGTGCCCGGGGTAAGCGAGCAGGGCGTCGATCATCGCCCGCTCCTGGGGACGGGCCTCCTTCCAGCCGGCGAAGCTGCCGCCGGCCCCGAGGCGCTTGGCCGCGTTGTCGACCTGCTCCAGCATCCCGCCCGTGCCGGACCAGAAGTGGCTCAGGGAGTCGACGATCATGACGTCGTAGCCTTCGTGGGCCGCCACCGCGAGCGCGTCGACGAGGGTGGTGGGCTGGAACGTCGTGAGCGGGAGGGTGTCGAAGGCGAACTCGTCGGCGTACTTGGCGGCGCTGCCGTGCTCGGTGTCGATCAGGGCGACCCGCTCGCCGAGTCCGGTGGCGGTGACCAGGGCGGTGTAGGTCTTGCCCGACCCGGTGGGGCCGGCGAGCGCGATGCGCGCCTTGGCCTGTTCCTTGGTGGCGGTGGTGAAGGTGAGGTTCACGCCGTTCTCCTGGCGTCTGCGACGGCGGTTCCGGGTGGGTCCGGCCGGCGGGGCACGCGGTCCCCGTCCGGCAGGACGCGCGCCCCGCACGACCGCCCTCGGGTCGAATATGCATTCGAATTACTGCCTGCACCCACGCTAAGCGCCCCAGAGGGAACAATCCACCCTTTTCTGTGAGAAAAATACCGGAAAGGGTGAAATGTCGGCACGGAAGCGTATAATGCCCGCCGCGCACGCGCGGGCGGGCATCGAGCGGCCGGAGGGGAACCCGCGGGCCCCGCTCAGCGGGCGGCCAGCACCAGCGCCAGGCCGGCCAGTGCCGGAACGGTCTGCACGAAGAGGATCTTCCGGTCGGCCGTGGCGGCGCCGTACGCGCCCGCCACGGCCACGCACACCAGGAAGAACACCTTCGCCTGGAAGCCCACGGGGTCGGCGGCCACCGCGCCCCACACCAGCCCGGCGGCGAGGAAGCCGTTGTACAGCCCCTGGTTGGCGGCGAGCGCCTTCGTCTCGGAGGCGAACGCGGCGCTGGTCCCGAACGCGGCCCGGGCCCGCGGACCGGTCCACAGGAACATCTCCAGGACCAGGATGTAGACGTGGAGCGCGGCGACGAGCAGGACCACGACGGTCGCGACGATCGACATGGGCACCAGACTCACACACGGCGCCCGCACCCGCCGGGGAAGCCCGTCGCGGTCGCGCGGCGCGGTCACCGCGCGCAGGCCGGCCACGACGCGGCCCGGCCCCCGGGAGACAAAGGCCCGGTACACCCGGGCCGCCGCCCGCTCCGGCCGGTCCCGGCGGCCGTCCCACGGGGCCGGCCGGACCGCTCGACGGCTGGTGGCCGCCTTCTCCGGGGCGGCCGCGACCGCGCCGGGCGGGGTCGCCCCACGGCCCGTCCGACGTGGGGCGGCCCCACGCCGCACGCGCGTCCGGTTAGGCTTGCCTTGCCTGACGGTGGGTCCGGTCTCCGGTCCCGCGGGCGGGCTCCATGACGGAACGGGCGGAGGCGGGGCACAGGTGAGAGACGGTGACCGGGCTCGCGTGTCGTGCGCCCGCCGGGGCGACGGTCCCGCGCCGGTGAACGGCGTCCGGGATCCGGGACCGGAGCGCGGGGTGGGGCGCCGTGGATGAGATCGCGCTCACGGCGGGGGCCCTGTACGTCATCGTGCTGCTCCGGGCCGGGGGGACGTTCGCCGTCGGCCGGCTCGCGGGCGCCGGTGCCCGCCGGAGCAGGTTCGCCGACCGCGTCTCGTCGCCGAAGTTCCTGCGCGCCGAGCGGGCGATCCAGCGGTGGGGCGCGCCGGTGGTGGCCGTCTCCTTCCTCACCTTCGGTTTCCAGACGGCCGCCAACTTCCTCGCGGGCAGCGCGCGCATGCCGTTGTCGCGCTACCTCCCCGCCCTGTTCGTGGGCGGAGCCGCCTGGGCGCTGATCTACGCGACCGCGGGGGTCGGCGTGGTCGAGGTGCTGGGGAGGCTCTTCGCCGAGCGGCCCGCGCTCGGCGCGTCCGCCGTGGCCGCCCTCGTCCTCGCCGCGTGCGGAGTGGTGGTGCACCGCCGCCGGAAGAGGGCGGCCCCGCCCTCCGGCGGAACCGGGGCCGGGGACTCCTGACCCCTGGGACCGGCCGGGCGCGGCGTCGTCCCGGGCCTCCGTGCCTCCCGTGCCCCGGGCGCGGCGCGCGTGCGGGGGCCGCGCGGTTCAGCGCGGGCCGGTGCCGCGGCTGAACCAGCCGCTGAACTCCCCCGCGCCGGCCACGGAACCGGCCTTCGCCAGCACCGTCTCGGCCGCCGCGCGCCAGGTCGCCGGGTCGGCGCGGGGCGGCGGCACGAACGGGCCGCGCTCCGGGGCGGCGGCGGCCGCGCCGAAGAAGTCGCCGCCCTTGCGCCTGACGTCGTCCGTGCCCCAGGACCGGCCGCCGTCGCGGGCCGGGACCTTCTGGAGGCGGGGGATGTGCTTGGCGCAGTGGATGTACGCCTCGTCGACGGCGATCTCGACCCACACCAGGGCCCGCCGGCCGGGCACCGGGTCGACGGCGAGTCCGGCGTCGGGGCGGGCGCGGCGCATCTCGTCGTCGGCGACCACCCTGGCCCGGCCGTTGACGTGGAGGCCGATCCGGTCGCGGAGGAAGTCCACCATCAGGATGCCGACGTGCGGGTTCTCCTCGATGTTGCCGAGGCTGGCGTGGACGCCGTTGCCGCGGTACTCGGGGTAGGCGAGCGTCGTGTCGTCGAGGACGTGGAGGAAGCCGGGCGGGCCGGCGCGGAAGGTGTTGTCACAGGCTCCGTGGCGGTCGGCGGTGGCCAGGAAGAACATCTCCTGCCGTGCCGTGAAGGCGCGCATCCGGGGGTTCAGCCGGTCGAGGACCTGTTCGGCGTAGAACCGGTCGGCGCGTTCGGTGGTGCCCAGGCGCCACTGGACGAGGTGTTCGCCGTCGCTGCCCGGGCGGGTGGTGCGCGGGGGCGCCGGCCGTCGCCCGGTCCGCTCGGAGGTGCTCGGATCCTGCGGGAAGGTGCTCACGTCGTCGCCCCGGCCAGTTCCTCTAGGGAGTCGTGTCGTATGCGGTGGGTGGGGATGCCGACGCCCCTCAGGGCCTCGACACCGCGGCGGATCATTCCGGGCGGGCCGGACAGATAGGCGTCGTGGGTGTGCCACGGGCCGTGTTCGCGGACGGCGTCGGGCAGGCCCCCGGAGGGCAGGCCGCCGGGGCCGTCGTCCAGGACGGGCCGGACCGAGAGCCAGGGGTGCGCCTGCCGGAGCCGGAGCAGCGTCTCGATGTCGTACAGGCCGTGGTTCTCGCGGGCGCCGTAGAAGACGTCGACGGTGCGGTGCCGGCCGTGTCGGGCGACGTCCTCCACGAGGGCCTTGATGGGGGCGATGCCGGTGCCGCCGCCGAGGCACAGCAGCCCGTTGTCGGTGCTGTGGTCCACGGTCATGGAGCCGGCCGGGGGGCCGAGCCGCAGGACGTCGCCGGGGCGGGCGCGGTGGACGAGGGCGTTGGAGACCCAGCCCGCCGGGACGGCCTTGACGTGGAAGGACAGCAGCCCGTCGGGGCGGGGCGCGGAGGCGAAGGAGTAGTGCCGCCAGACCCGCGGCCACCACGGGGTCTCCAGGGCGGTGTACTGCCCGGCGAGGAAGGGGTAGGGCTGGTCGGGGCGGACCGTGACGACCGCGATGTCCGGGGTGCGCGTCTCGTGGGCGACCACCTCCGCCCGCCACCAGGCGGGCGAGCGGAGTTCGTCCTCGGTCGCCGCGTCGATCATGATCTGCGAGATCGTGGTGTAGGCGGCCACCCACGCGGCCTCGGCCCTCGGTCCCCAGACGGCGGGGGCGTGCCGGGCGAGGGCGCCGATCAGGGCCTCGCCGACGGCCGGGTAGTGCTCGGGGCGGGTGCCGTACTTCCGGTGTCCGCGGCCGAGGTGGGTGAGGTACGCGGTCAGGGCGGCGGGGTCGTCCGCGTGGGTCGCGGCGGTGAGCAGCGCCTTGAAGAGGCGGTCCCGCTGGGTGTCCATCGCCGCGGGGAAGAGCTCCCGCAGGTCGGGGTGGCGCAGGAAGAGCAGGGCGTAGAAGTACGAGGTGACCCGGTCGGCGATCGGTTCGATCTCGGCCAGGGTGCGGCGCAGGAGGGCCGCGTCCGACGTGTCCGAGGGTCCGGTCCCGGCGGGCCCGTCCGGTCCGGGGAATCCCCGGGCCGCGGGGGCGTTCTGAGGCGTCCGGTGGGGCCTCGGGGCGAACCAGCCCCCGCCTTCGCCCGCTCCGTCGGCCGCCGGAGTCGTCGGATCTCCCATTGCTGTGCCTCGCCTCGAATTTCCTCGCCTTCACGTCCACCCGTACCGGGGCGGCCCGACCATACATCGCCTTCCTGAAGCGGCGGGGTATTCGCCACGACCCCTCCGGCGACAGCGTTTCAGCAGGTCAGAGGCCCGTTACTCGCAAGTACAGGGAAGGGAACACGCATGCGACGATCTATTGTCCGCACATGATCGACGGAAAAAGTCACGCGACCGCCAGAATTCCTCCACATCCTTCCGGGAATTCCCCGGCACACGGCGGTCCGCTCCCGAGGCGTACGAGGGCGGCTGGAAGCCGGATCACGGGGCAGGCGCCGGGACGGGGGCGGCGGGCACGGGGCACGGGGCCGGTGCGGCGCCGCCGCGGTCCCAGGACCGCCCGCCCCGCGGACACGCACGGAAGTGGAGAGCACCGCCATGACGCATCTGCCCGGCACGGAAGAGTCCTACTGGATGGAGACCGCGGAGGGACCCGTCCACCCCGCCCTCGGCGACGGCCTGGAGGTCGACGTGGCGGTGGTCGGCGCCGGTGTCGCCGGCATCTGCACCGCCTGGGAGCTCGCCCGCGCGGGGCGGCGGGTGGCCCTGCTCGAAGCCGACCGTGTGGCCGCGGGGGTCACCGGGTACACCACCGCGAAGCTCTCCGCCCAGCACGGCCTCCTCTACGACCGGCTGCGCGGGGCGTCCGGCGCGGAAGGGGCCCGGCACTACGCGCGCTCGCAGCAGGAGGCCGTCGAGCACGTCGGCCGGGTCGCGGCGGAGCTGGGGGTCGACTGCGAGCTGGAGCGGGTCCCGGCCCACGTCTACGCGGAGTCCGAGGAGGCGGTCGACGCGCTGAGGACCGAGGCCGAGGCGGCCCGAGAGGCCGGCCTGGAGGCCTCGTTCGTCCGGGACACCGGTCTGCCGTACCCCGTGGCGGGCGCCGTGCGGGTGGAGCACCAGGCGCAGTTCCATCCGCGCAAGTACCTGCTGGCGCTCGTCGCCGACCTCGTCGCCCGCGGCGGGAGCGTGCACGAACGGACGCGGGTCGTCTCGCTGGACGAGGGGGAGCCCTGCCGCCTCACCACCGAGGCCGGGTACGAGGTCGTGTGCCGGGACGTCGTCGTGGCCACGCACTACCCCGTCTTCGACCGGGCCCTGCTGTTCTCCCGGCTCGTCCCGCACCGGGAGCTCGTGGTCGCGGCCGTCCTGCCGGCGGACCGGGATCCGCGGGGCGCGTACCTGACGCAGGAGGGGAACACCCGGTCGGTGCGTACCGCTCCGTACGGCGACGGAGAGCGGCTGCTCATCGTCACCGGAGAGAAGTTCGAGCCCGGCGCGGGGGACGTGGGCGCGCGCCACGAACGGCTCGCCGCGTGGACCGCGGAGCGTTTCCCGGACGCCCGGATCACCCACCGGTGGGCGGCCCAGGACAACGCGACCACGGACGGCGTCCCCTTCGTGGGGCCCTTCCGTCCCGGCTCCCGGCACGTGTACACGGCCACCGGTTTCGGCGGCTGGGGGATGAGCAACGGCGTCATGTCCGGCCGGCTCCTCAGCGCGCTGATCACGGGCGACGCGCCGCCCTGGGCCTCCCTCTACGACCCGCGGCGCCTCCACCTCCGGGAGGCTCCGGCCCTGCTGAAGGCGCAGGGTTCCGTGCTCAAGCACTTCGTCGGTGACCGGCTCCCCTCCTCCCACGTCGACGGCGTCGACGAGATCGCGCCCGGCACCGGGGCCCTCGTCCGCGCCGGAGGACGGCACTGCGCGGTCTACCGCGACGAGGACGGCGTCCCGCACGCCGTCTCCGCGCGCTGCACCCACCTGGGGTGCCTGGTCCTCTTCAACGACGCCGAGCGCGCCTGGGAGTGCCCCTGCCACGGCTCCCGGTTCGCCGTCGACGGCTCGGTGCTCCACGGCCCGGCCCTCCGCCCGCTCGAACCGCGCGCGCTCCCCGGGACCGAGGGGGACGGCTGACGGCACGGCCGGCGTCCGGCCCCGGGCGGGGCCTCCCGGGCGACGTGACCGTAGGCTGCGGGAAGGGTCCGTGTGTCCGGCCGCCCGCGCGCGGGCTTCCGGCGGAGAGTGATGAGGTCGTGATGGGTGAACCGGCGAAGCCCGAGGTCCGCGTGCCGGAGGGGGACGCCCCCGCCGAACTGACCGTCCGGGACCTGGTCGTCGGGGACGGGGCCGAGGCGAAGCCGGGCACGGTGCTCAAGGTGCACTACGTCGGGGTGACCTTCGGGTCCGGGAAGGAGTTCGACGCCTCCTGGGACCGGGGCGAGCCGTTCAAGTTCGCCCTGGGCGGCGGCAAGGTCATCAAGGGCTGGGACCGGGGCGTGCGGGGGATGCGGGTCGGCGGCCGGCGCGAGATCGTCGTTCCCCCGCGCCTCGGCTACGGCCGGCAGTCGCCCTCGCCGCTGATCCCGCCGCACTCGACCCTGGTCTTCGTGGTGGACCTGGTCGACGTGTACTCCGGCACGACCGGGTGGAGCACCGCGCAGTGATGCCGGGCACATCCCGGCCGGGACCGCGGTGCGCGCGTGTTAGCTTCCGGCGGTGACTTCCCCGGCCCTGGAGGCGTTCCCGCCCGGCACCGGAGCGGCCCGGGACCGCTCGGCAGCCGGTCCCGCGTTCCCCGGCACCCCCGATCCGCTCGGCCTGCTCGACGTGTTCGGCGAGCCCTTCGTCCGGGACCCGTACCCCTGGCTGGACCTCCTGCGGGCCGCGTCCCCCGTCCACCACGACCCCGGGACCGGGCTGTGGCTGGTCAGCCGGCACGAGGACGTCCGGCGGGTCCTGCTGGAACCGGAGGAGTTCCTGCCGGACAACGCCCAGCACGCCGTCACCCCGCTGCCCGTCCCCGTGCTCAGGATCCTCGCCCGCGCGGGCTTCGCGCTCCCGCCCGCGCTCGCCAACAACGGCGCCGAGAGCCACGCGGGACTGCGCCGCCTGGTCACCCGCTTCTTCCACGCGCGGCGCGTGGAGGAGGCCGTGCCCGTGATCGAGCGGATCGCCGGAGAACTGCTCGCGCGGCTGCGGCCCCCGCTCGACGCCGGCGGCGCCTGCGACCTGTTCGCCTCGTACGCGCAGGTCCTTCCGTGCCGGGTCCTGATGGAACTCCTCGGCATCGAGGGCGTCGAGCCGGCGACGCTGATCCGCTGGAGCGACGCCTCGCTGGAGCTGTTCTACGGCAGGCCGTCCCCGGAGCGGCAGCTCGAACTGGCGGAGCTCGTCGCGGACTTCCACCGGTGGCTCACCGCGACCGTCCGGAGCGGCACGGTGCCCGCCGACTCCTTCATCGGGGCGCTGCGCCGCCACCGGCTGCCCGACGGCGAGCCGCTGGACGTCAGGACGGCGGTCGCCGCCTGTTTCTTCGTCTTCATCGCCGGCCAGTCGACCACCGGCCAGCTCATCGCCACGGTGCTCCGCCGCGTGGCCGCGGAGCCGGGCCTGTGGGCGCGGGTGGCCGGGGAGGCCGGGCTCGCCGAGGCGTGGGTGGAGGAGGTGCTGCGCCGGGAACCGCCGGTGACCACGTGGCGCCGGGTCACCGCGCGGGCCACCTCGCTGGGCGGGGTGCGCCTGCCGGCCGGGGCCCCGCTGCTCCTCATGCTGATGGGCAGCGGGTCCGACCCGGAGGTGTTCCCGGAACCGGCGGCGATGTGCCCGTACCGGCCCAACATCCGCCACCACCTGGCCTTCGGCGCCGGCCGGCACCGCTGCCCGGGGGCGTCCCTGGCGCGCACCGAGGCGACGGTGGCCCTGCGGGCGGCGGCGCGCGCCCTTCCCGGCGTCCGGCCGGCCGCCGCGGAGCCGCCTCTGCTCGGCCTGCTGTCGTTCCGGGCGCCGCTGGAAGTGCCCGTGGTGGGGCGGTAGGCGGCCCGGCCGTCAGCCGAGGCGGACTCGGATCCGCTGCGGGGCGCCCGCGGTCCGGGCGAGGTCGCCGAAGACGAGTCCCAGGGTGGCGCCCGTCCTGACGGCGGTGACGGTGGCGGGCCCGGAGAGCACGGCGGAGACCCGCTTGGCCCAGGTGACCTCCAGGGAGCCGGCCCGGCGGGCCGGGTCGGAGACCACGACGGTCGCGGTGCCGTCGCGGTGCTCGCGGACGAGGACGGAGGCGGGCGCGTCGACGGTGAGGGGGCCCACGGTGCCGGCGGCCCAGAAGTTGACCGCGGTGAGCCCGAGCCGGGGTGCGCGGATCCCCTGCTGGGAGCCGGTGTTGGCGAGGATCCGCAGCCGGCCCCGGTCGGCGGCGCGCCGCGCGGTGGTCGCGGCGCTCGCGCCGGGCAGCAGGACGTAGGCGTAGTCCCCGCCGGCCGGGTCGGTGCCGTGGTCGGTCCAGAGGGTGAGGTAGCGGCGGGTGAGCGGCGTGGTGGGGCCGCCGGCGTTGATGTCCCGCCAGGCGCCGGTGCGTTCCTCGCGCAGGACGGTGAGGTCCAGCCCCTGGGGGAAGAGGTAGCCGGCGTGGCCCTCGACGTGCGCCCAGCCGGCGTTCTCGAAGGTCCGCCGCCACCCCTGCTCCGTCGGCTGGATCCGTCCGTCGACGGTGAGCGCGGGCGCGCCCGTCGTGCCGAGGGCGCGGTTGTCCACGGTGGTCTCCACGGCGTGGCCGTCGGCGGAGGTGATGCCGGCGCCCAGGCAGACGACGGAGTCGTCCAGCCAGAACCACGACTTCCTGGCGTTCATCGTGGAGGAGAGCCCGATGAGGTGCTGTCCGGTGGCGCCGAACTCGCCGTCGGTGGTGCCGCCGACCCACTCCGCGGCGGGCACGGGCTGGCCCCAGTTGCCGCCCTCGCCGTCGGCGAGCGGTTTGCGCGAGGCGGTGATGCCGGGGAGCCGGTACGGGTCGACGGTCGGCCAGTACGCGTCCGAGTACTGGTCCAGGCCGAAGTCGTCGCCCCACCAGGAGAGCCAGCCGGCGCCGGTGTGGTAGCCGCGGGCGTGCTCGCCGTTGCCGTACTCGTAGTGCGCGATGCGCCGCGACGCCATGGAGACCGAGGCGCACCAGCCCCGGCGGCGGTGGGTGACCCGGTCCATGTGGTGGAACAGCCGGTGCCCCACCGGTTCGGGCGCGGGGGCGACCGAGGCGTCGTCGAGGAGGGACTGGAGCAGGGCGGCGCGGACCAGGCTCAGCTTCGGGTTCCTCAGCGGCGGGGCGTGGTGGTCGCGCAGCATCCAGCCCTTGACCATGGCGCGCCAGCGGGCGTTCTCCTCCCGGCTCGCGCCCCGTCCGACGAGGACGATGGAGGCGAGCAGCGCGTGCGCCCTGGTGTGGTCGGAGGTGCCGGCCCGGCTGATGCCGCGCGAGGAGACGTTGTCCATGATCAGGCCGTTGTGGACGAAGGGCGCGATGGCGTCGTCGACGGTGTCCAGGAAGAGCTGCGCGTCCGGGGAGTCCACCGGCCACCGGGACCCGCGCAGCAGGGCCATGAGGCGTCCGACGCCGTCGTGGAGGACGGAGCCGTAGCCGCCGATGTAGGGGACGTTGCGGTGCTGGATGAAGGAGCCGTCGGCGTAGAAGCCGTCCCCGCCGGTCACGTGGGGGAAGACGGGGTCGAGCGCGGCGACGGCGCGCGCGAGGCGGTCGGCGTTCTCGCCGACGAGGGAGCGCAGGACGACGCTGCGGCACAGGTCGACCCGGTTGGCCCCGGTGGAGGTGCCGGTGTAGGAGTCGAAGACGGAGTCGGGCACGAAGTGGTCGACGGCCCGGCAGTACGCGGCGATCCGGTCCGCCGGCAGGTGCTCGTGGACCAGCACGCAGGTGTCCATCAGCGCCTGCGGGCCGCCGATCTGCCAGTTCCACCAGTTGCCGTAGCGCGTCGTGCGCTCGTTGTAGACCCGCGTGTACACGTGGTCCAGGCCCGTGAGCACGGCCTCCAGCACGGCGGGGTCCCCCGTCAGCCCGGTGCCGGGCTGCGCCCACGCCTGGGCGAGGGTGCCGAGCCGGTTGAAGCTCTCGTTCATCATCGCCGAGAAGCCGTAGGACTCCGCGTCCGTGTCCGGCTCCGGGTCCTTCCACACGGCGTCCGGCCACAGCGACCCGTCCGCGGGCGCCATCGCCGCCAGATGGGCCCGGGCGGCCCCGCCCAGGTCGGCGAGGAGCGTCCGGAACGGCTCGGCGGTGGGGCTGAACCCCGTCCCGAGCAGGAGCTCCCGCCAGGTGGCGCGCAGCGCCGCGAACTCCTGTGCCTCCCCCTCCTCGGCGCCCGCCGGCACGGCCGCGGCACCGACGAGCCCGAGGGCCAGCGCGGCTCCTCCGCCCGCCTGGAGGAAGGTACGTCGACGCAGTGAAGAGCCCATGGGGGAACCAGCCTTCGCGGAGGGAGGGTGTGTGGAAGGCAGCCTCCGCAAGCGCTTTCTGCCCGTCAAGGGACGGCACGGGATCGGGCAGTTTTCGGTCAGGAAGCGGGCCGGGGCGGTGACTTGGCGCCGTCGGTCTTCCGGGCGGGCCCGTCCGTCTCCCGGGCGGGTCTGTCGGTCTTCCGTCCGGGCCCGTCGGTCTCCCGTCCGGACGCATCAGTCTTCCGACCGGACCCGTCAGCCTCCCGTCCGGGCCCGCCGGTCCTCCGACCGGAGCCGTCCGTTTTCCGTCCGGGCCCGTCGGCCTTCCGGCCGGCGCCGCAGGAGTCCCGTACGACGAGCCTCGGGAGCCATTCGACGGCGGAGTGGGCCGCGTCGGGGTCTTCAAAGCGGCGGAGCAGGAGGCGGACGGCGGCTTCGCCGACGGCGAAGGTGGCGGGGCTGACGGAGGTCAGCGGGACGTCCGCGAGGGCGGCCGTCTCGTCGTTGTGGCAGACGAGGGCGAAGTCGTCGGGGACGCGCACGCCGTGCGCGGTCAGCCACTGGAGGAGGTTGAGTGCGTCGATGTCGGTGTGGACGAGGGCGGCGCGCACCTCACCCGTCCCGATGAGCGCGAGGAGGCGCTCCCGCGCGCTGTCGTCGGGGTGCCCCCACGGCCCGTTCGGGGGCGGGGACAGGTCGTCGTCGGGCAGGTCGAGGGCCTGGACCGCGGAGAGGTAGCCGGTGCGCACCGCGGCTCGCGTGTGGGTGTGGCGGGCCAGCAGGGCGACCCGCCGGTGGCCGAGGCGTGCCAGGTGCCGGACGGCGAGGGCGGCCCCGCAGGCGTGGTCGGAGACGACGCGGTCGAGCTGGGCCCCGGGGACGCCGAGGGGGATCCGGCGCTCGACGAGCACGGTGGGGAGCGGGGGTTCGGCGAAACGGGCGGCCTCTTCCCGGGTGGGGCCGTCGACGGACCAGCTGGGGGTGAGCAGGAGGCCGTCGGCGCCCGCGGCGAGCAGTGTGGCGACGTGCTGGAGGTCGCGGTCCGCCGAGTAGTCGGTGACGCCCACCAACAGGCGGGCGCCGGCGTCGGCCGCGGCCTGCCGGGCGCCCTGGACGACCGCCCGGAAGTAGTAGTCGGACACGGGCACGACCATGCCGAGCACCGGGCCGCCGGCCGCCCGGGGCGCGCTCCGGCGGGCGAGCCGGGCGTCGCGGGCGTTGAGCGGCGCGGTCGGCCAGGTGACGGTGCCGTGCAGCCGCCGTACCCGCCCCACGGCGGCCAGCGCGGCCACATCCCGCCGGGCGGTCTCCACGGACACCCCGAGGAGCGCGGCGAGTTCACCGACCCGCACGCTCTCGCGCTCCCGCACCACCCGAAGGATCCGGCGGTGCCGCCGCTCCACGCTCTCCCGCATCGGTGCCGCCCCTCGCTCCGCCGCTCCCCCGCGGCCGCAGCGTAGCCAACGCGCCGACCGGTCACCGGCCGGATACCGACCGGATACCGACCGCCCGGTGAGATCGGGCCCCGGCCGGGCCCGGGCGACGGCGGTGGCGGAAGCGCCTTCCGGGGGACGGCGGCGCGGGGTTCCCACCGCGCGGTCCCGTGCCGGGCCGGGGTCCGGGCGGACGCCCCTCACCGCCCCCGCGCGGCACGCGGGGCACTCGTCTCCGCGATCGCCGCCGAGAGCTGCCGTGATCACCACCGAGGGCTGCTACAAACTCGCCGAGCGCCCGGAGACGGCCCGTCCCGCCCCTTCGACCCCGGGCGCCCCGGCCGCGGCCGCCGTGGCCCGCGTCCGGTTCGCCAGCGACCGCCCGGCCCGGTTCCGCGTCCCGCTCGCCGGGCCCCGCGGCCCGGCCGGTGAGGAGAGCGTCGCCGCGACCTCCGCCCTCACCCGGTACGGCCTGGACGGCCTGGTACGGCCTGGTACGGCCTGGGCGGCCTCCACGCCGTCCTTCCCGGCGCCGACGGCACCGACCGCACCGACCACGCCGTCCGCGCCGGCGACCGCCGCTCGGACCCGCGTCCACGGCCCGGTGCTCCCGCACCTCGCCGACGGGCTCGACGCCTCCGGGGCCGCGCCTCCGCGGACACCCCGTCCGCCGCCCTCCCCGGCACGGAGGGAGCGGTCGCGGCCGGGCGGTGAAGACGAGACCTTCCCGACGGGTTGTCATGTCCCTCTCCAACTCCTACAGTTCCGCCCAGCGCCACCCCGTGGGAGCGCTCCCAAACGAAAGAGCCGTCGGTCGGGAGACGCTTCCGCTTCCCTGAGCCCCCACAGGTCACCCTCCCCGGGAGGTCCCGCATGCGAGCCCTGTCCCCTCGCCCCCGATCCCCGCTCGGCGCACTCGGCACGCTGTTCCTCGTCCTCGCCGCCGTGGTCGCGACCCTCGTGGGCACCGCGCCCGCGGCCCGGGCCGACACCCTGATCTGCGAGCAGTACGGCGCGGCCACAATCCAGGGCCGGTACGTCGTCCAGAACAACCGCTGGGGCACCGGCGCGGCCCAGTGCGTCACCGCCTCCGACACGGGCTTCCGGGTGACCCGGGCCGACGGGGCCGTGCCGACCGACGGTCCCCCGAAGTCCTACCCGTCGCTCTTCAACGGCTGCCACTACACCCGCTGTTCACCGGGCACCGCCCTCCCGGCGCGGATCGACGGCATCGCCGGGGCCCCCAGCAGCATCTCGTACGGTTTCGTCGGCGACGCCGTCTACAACGCCTCGTACGACATCTGGCTGGACCCGACGCCCCGGACCGACGGGGTGAACCGGACCGAGATCATGATCTGGTTCCACAGGACCGGCCCGGTCCAGCCGATCGGCTCGCCGGTCGGCACCGCCACCGTGGGCGGGCGCTCCTGGCAGGTGTGGACGGGCAGCAACGGCTCCAACGACGTCATCTCCTTCGTCGCGCCGTCGGCCCTCGCGGACTGGAGCTTCGACGTCATGGACTTCGTCCGGGAGACCGTCTCCCGCGGCATGGCCCGGAACGACTGGTACCTGACGAGCGTCCAGGCCGGTTTCGAGCCGTGGCAGAACGGCACCGGGCTCGCGGTGAACTCCTTCTCCTCGGCGGTGAACCTCGGCACCCCGCCGACCGGCCCCGGCGAGCCCGGCCCCGGCGAACCGGGCCCCGCCACGGCCTGCTCGGTGGCGTTCACCCCCAGCGTGTGGACCGGCGGCTTCACCGCCGGCGTCACCGTCACCAACACCGGCACCGCCCCCGTCGACCTGTGGAAGCTGGCCTTCACCCTGCCCGCGGGGCACCGGATCGACACCGCGTGGAACGCGACGGTCTCGCCGTCCTCCGGCACCGTGACGGCGACCGCCCTCGGCCACAACGCGCGCATCCCGGCCGGAGGCAGCCAGAGCTTCGGCTTCCAGGGCACGTACAGCGGCACGTTCGCCCCGCCGTCCGGGTTCAGCCTCAACGGCACCGCCTGCACCTGAGCCCCGCGCCGATCCGCCCTTCCTCCTCCCCCTCCTCCCCTCCACCCCTTCCCCCCCCCGAGACGCCCCGCCCGTCCGGTGACTCGCCGTCCCGGAGGGGCGGGGCCCGTCACCCGACGGACAGCACACGAGGAGAACACCGAACGGACGCACCACCCCACACACAGGAGACACGATGGCTGGACGCAAGAAGCGACTCGCCTCCCTGGCAGCGGTGCTCGCGACCCTGCTCGCCGGAATCGGCCTGACCCTGCTGGGCCAGGGCAGCGCACAGGCGCACGGCGTCACGATGACGCCCGGATCGCGCACGTACCTCTGCTGGCTGGACGCCAAGACGAACACCGGCAGCCTGGACCCGACCAACCCCGCGTGCGAGGCGGCGCTCGCCGAGAGCGGACCGAACTCGCTGTACAACTGGTTCGCCGTGCTCGACTCCCAGGCGGGCGGACGCGGCGCCGGTTACGTGCCGGACGGCACGCTGTGCAGCGCCGGCGACCGGTCGCCGTACGACTTCAGCGGTTACAACGCGGCCCGCACCGACTGGCCCCGCACGCACCTGACCTCCGGGCGGACCATCCAGGTCAAGCACAGCAACTGGGCCGCCCACCCCGGCTCCTTCCGGGTGTACCTCTCCAAGCCCGGCTACTCCCCCGCCACCGAACTGGGCTGGGACGACCTGGAGTTGATCCAGACCGTCACCGATCCGCCGCAGACGGGCTCGCCGGGCACGGACGGCGGGCACTACTACTGGGACCTGAGCCTGCCCTCGGGCCGCTCGGGTGACGCGGTGCTCTTCATCCAGTGGGTCCGCTCGGACAGCCAGGAGAACTTCTTCTCCTGCTCCGACATCGTCTTCGACGGCGGCAACGGCGAGGTGACCGGCATCCGCGGCGCGGGCGGCACTCCCACCCCGACCCCCACGCCCACTCCCACTCCCACCCCGACGGGACCGACCCCCACCCCGACGGGACCGACCCCGACCCCGACCGACCCGCACACCGGCTGCATGGCCGTCTACACCGTCGTCAACTCCTGGAACGGCGGCTTCCAGGCATCCGTCGAGGTGATGAACCACACCACGACGGCGCGCGACGGCTGGGCCGTGCGGTGGACCCCGGGCGCCGGCACCCGCGTCAGCAGCCTGTGGAACGGCGCGCTGACCTCCGGCACCGACGGCACGCTCACCGTCAGGAACGTCGACCACAACCGGACCGTCCCGCCGGACGGCAGCGTCACCTTCGGGTTCACGGCGACCTCGACCGGCAACAACCACCCGGTCGGCTCCCTCGTCTGCGTCACCCCGTGACGCTTCTCCCCGGTTCCTGAGCGAGGGGCCGTCTCCCGTGCCGTACGGGAGACGGCCCCTCGCGGGAGGAGATCCCGGCCCCGGCGGGCCGGCGTCAGTGGGCGGGGGCCGCGGTGTCCTTGTCCAGGGTGGTGCCGTCCCCGTCCTTCGGCTCGGCGGGCTGCTGCGGCGGGGTGCGGACCAACAGGGCGATCAGCACGGTCAGTCCGCCGATCACGGCGCCGACGCCGAATCCCCACCGGACGCCCGTCGCCAGGGCGCCGGTGGCGTCGGCGCCGCCGGCCGCCGCCGTGGCGGTGCGTCCCGTCATGACGCCGATGGCCAGGGCGGTGCCGGCGGCGGCCGCGACCTGCTGGAGGGAGCCCAGGACGGCGGAGCCGTGGGGGTAGAGGTGAGGCGGCAGCACGGACAGGCCGGAGGTGAAGACGGGGGTGAAGACGAACGCCATGCCGGCGCTCAGCGCCACGTGGAGGGCGAGCACCAGCCACGGCGAGGTCCCCTCGCCGGTGAGGGCGAAGAGGGCGAGGCAGACCGCCGTGAGCAGGGCGCCGGGGACGACGAGGCGGGGCGCGCCGAGCCGGTCGTACGCCTTGCCGACCTGCGGTCCGAGCATGCCCATGGTCAGGCCGCCGGGGATGAGGAGCAGCCCGGTCTGGAGCGAGGTCAGGCCGGACACCTCCTGGAGGTAGATCGGCAGCAGGATGAACGCGCCCATGAGGGCCATGAAGGACAGGCACAACAGGCCGAGCGCCACGGAGAAGTGACGGTAGGTCAGGGTGCGCAGGTCGAGGAGGGGGGCGGACGAGCGCTGCAGGGCCAGCTGCCGCCAGGCGAACAGGCCGACCAGCACCCCGCCGGCCAGGGTCGTGACCGCCGGGGGCACGGGCGCCTGGGCCGCCTGCTCGGCCCCGAGGCCGCTCAGACCGTAGACGAGGGCGCCGAAGCCCACCGCCGCCAGGGGGACGGACAGCCAGTCGAGGGGGCCGGCCTGCGGCTCGCCGACGTCGACCAGGTGGCGCCGGCCGAAGAGGGCCATGGCCCCGGCGATGGGCAGCATGGCCAGGAACAGCAGGCGCCACGTCCCCAGTTCCAGCAGGACGCCGGAGACGGCGGGGCCGAGGGCGGGCGCGACGGAGATGACGAGGGTGACGTTCCCCATCACCCGGCCGCGGTCGTGCGGGGGCACGAGGGTCATCAGCGTCGTCATGAGCAGCGGCATCATGACGGCGGTGCCGCAGGCCTGGACGACCCGGGCGGCCAGCAGCACGGGGAAGACGGGCGCGGCCGCGGCCAGCGCCGTGCCGGCGAGGAAGAGCGTCATGGCCAGGCCGAAGGCGGTCCGGGTCGTCACCCGCTGGAGGAACCACCCCGTCACCGGGATGACGACGGCCATGGTGAGCATGAAGGCCGTGGACAGCCACCCCGCGGCCGCCGCGCCGACCTCGAACTCGCGCATGAGCCGCGGGATCGCGTTGACCATGATCGTCTCGTTGAGGAGGACGACGAAGGTGGACAGCACGAGGATCCGCAGCACGGCGGTGACACGGGCGGGTGGGAGGGTGGGCGTCGCGTGGGGTGCGGACATGGCGCCTTCCGTCGTGTGGGGGTCCTCCGCTCGGAGCGGTTCACGAGGACGGACCGCGGCGCCGGGAAGAACTCATCGGTGTGCCCCGATCCTCCCCGTGCCGCCACCGGGACTCAACCCGTTTAACGGCCGGGGCCCGCCTCGCTCGGCCGGCGAAGTGCGGAACTGCCCGACCCGTTCGGCCGGCGAAATACGGAGGGAGCCGCCCGGGCCGGAACCGTCACCGCCCTGCGCGCCGAGCAGCCCCGCGGGGTGCGACGGCGGGCCGGCCGCGGCGACGGGCCGGGGCCGGGTCGTCGTCGTGGCTTGCGGCCGGGGGCGGCGCCCCTCATAATAGTTGAACACGCAACTAAATGCGGCGGGGAAGGATCCTCCCGTCACCGTCACGCCCCCACGCACCAGGAGAGCCATCGTGAGCGAGCAGACCACCGCCCCCGTCGTCCGTCGCGTCGACGCCCGCCACCGCTACGAGATCCTCGTCGACGGCGAGCGCGCCGGCCTGACCGCGTACCGCGACCGCGACGACCGGCGGGTCTTCTTCCACACCGAGATCGACGAGGCCCACGCGGGGCGGGGGCTCGCCGGGATCCTCGTCGAGCAGGCGCTGAACGACGTGCGCGCCTCGGGGATGCGGATCGTGCCGGTCTGCCCGTACGTCGCCAAGTTCCTCAAGAAGCACGAGGAGTTCGCCGACATCACCGACCCGGTGACCCCCGAGGTCCTCACCTGGCTCGACGCCCGGCTGGGGCGCTGACGCCCGTCCCGTAGAGTGGGCGGGGGCGCGGCGAGATCACGAGGAGTCCGTCTTGACCGCGGCCAGTCTTGAGCACGCCACCGTCCCCGCCGACACCGGCGAGGTCACCCTCCTGATAGCCCGCCGGGTCGATCCCGGCCACGAGGCCGCCTTCGAGCGGTGGGCGAAGGGGATCCTCGACACCGCGGCGACCTTCCCCGGCCACCTCGGGTACGGGCTCTTCCGCTCCACCGGCGGCGACGCCCCCTGGTTCCTCGTCCACCGCTTCCGGGACGCCGCGGCCTGCCGCGCCTGGCAGGAGTCGCCCGAGCGCGCGGCCTGGTTCGCCGACTGCTCCGGGCACCACCACACCGAGATCGCCCGGCGGCGACTGACCGGCATGGAGACCTGGTTCGCCAAGCCGGGCTCCACCCGGCCCGCGCCGCCCCGGTGGAAGATGGCGATCAGCGCCACCCTCGCCGTCTATCCGATCTCCGTCCTCGGCGGCCTCTTCCTCCTGCCCCACCTCACCGGCCTCCCCCTCCTCCTCAGCAGCGCCGTCACGGCCTGCGTCTTCAACGTCCTCATGACGTACGCGGCGATGCCGGCCGCCAGCAGACTCCTCCGCCGCTGGCTCGCCCCGTGACGCCACGGGCGGGCGGCGCCGGGCGGGGTCAGAGCTCGCGCCACTTCGCCTGGCCGAAGGAGAAGAGCCCGAAGAGCACGAGGCCGGCCGCCACCGCGAGCAGCAGCCAGGGGCCGGCCGGGGTCTGGGCGAGCGAGCGGAGCGCGTCGTCCACGCCCTTGGCCTCGCTCGGGTCGAACTCCGCCGCCGCCCTCACCCCGGAGAAGCCGAGCGCGGCGAGGACGATCCCGCGCCCCGTACCGCCGGCCATCCCGGTCACGTCCATGAAGCGGCGCTGGCGCGCCGTCAGGCGGCCCCACGCCAGGTGGTCCCGGTACTTCCGCAGGACCGCGCCGCCCGCCATCCACACCCCGGCCACCAGCACGCCCACGGCGACCGCGCCGACCCACCAGCGGCCTCCGGGCAGGCCGAGCAGGCGGCCGGTGAGGTCCCGGCTCTGCCGGTCGGTCGAGCCCGCGCCGCTCCCCCGCGCCCCGGCCGCGAAGGAGAGGACGAGGAAGGCGGAGGCGGCGTAGAAGACGCAGCGGGCGGCGGACAGGGCGCGCCGGTGCGCCTTGTCCCCGTCCGGGCCCGCCGCCCCGAAGACCGCCTCCGAGAGCCGCCACGCGGCCATGCCGACGAGTCCGGCGCCCAGCGCCCAGAGGAGGACGGCGCCGAACGGGGTGTCCGCCACGTGCGCGACGGCCCCTCCCCGGTCGGCCTGCGCCCGCGTGCCCGTCAGGCCGACGCGTACGGCCAGTGCCCCGACGAGCAGGTACAGCACGCCCCGCGCGGTGAAACCGGCCCGGGCGGCCGTCCGCAGGGCCCCGCCGCGGATCGCCCGTCCCGTCCCGGCCCCCTCCGGCCCCGCTGCGGTCATGTCGGCTCGTTTCTCCCGGTCGACCGTCCGGGTGCCCGGTTCCCGCCGGACCAACCCCTACCGGGCCGTTCGATCTCCCCCGGGGCCCCCGCCGGCCTCCCCGGCGCCCTCCGGGAGGAGGGAGAGGCGCGCCCGGACCCGCTTGCCCGCCGGGGCCGGCTCCACGGTCACGCTCTCGCAGACGGCGACGACGATCTCGACGCCGTGCTGTCCGATGCGGCGCGGGTCGTGCCCGCGGGGTATCGGAGCGGCCGCCACCCGGTCGAAGACCGAGATCTCCAGCACGTCCCCGCGCAGCTCCAGGAGGAGGCGGCAGGGGCCGGCGGCGTGCCGGACCGCGTTGGTCACCAGCTCGCTGACCACCAGCTTCGCCAGCTCGACGCGGTCGTCCGGCACCGGTGCGCGCCGGACGGCCGGAGCGGCCGCGAGGAAGTCGACGGCGAAGGCGCGGGCGGACGCGATCACGCCGCCGTCCGCCGCGCCGTCGTAGACGACGCTCGCGGACAGCGGGGGCTTCGGCGCCGCGCGCTCCGCGGCGATCACGTCCGTCATGGCCCTGGTACTCCCCTCGTACGGCTCGGCGGGCGCGCCGGGCACCTCGCTCGTCCCCCGCCTTTCCCGTCCTCGCCGTTCCCACACCGCCCTGTGCCGGGAAGGAGCGGGCCCCGCTCTCAGGGGCGGTGCGCGAGGAGCCGGACCACCGGGACCCGGGCGCGCCGTCCCGCCCGGTGGCCGGCCCGCCGCCCCAGCGTGTACGCGGCCGTGACCACGACCGCCGCGCCCGCGGCGGCGCCGCCCGCCACCGCCGGGTGGGCGCGCACGGTGGTCCACAGCGCCTCCCCGGCGCCGCGGGCCACCCGCGTGGCCGTGCGGGCCTTCTCGGCGAACGGGGCCGGCAGGAGGCGCGGCTCCCCCGTGACCGCCGGGTCGTACGCCTCCGCCATGTCGGGGTCCTCCTCGTCCTCCCACGCGGCGGGGTCCGGGACGGCGTACGGGTCGATCAGGCGGAACGGGTTCCGGTCGCTCTTCTCCGAGGCACTCATGGGGGTCTTCTCGCCGGACCCGCGCGGAGTAAACCTCGTGCGTCGCGTGGCGCCGGACGGGGGTGCGGCCGAGAATAGGAGGCTGGAGGATCATGTATGTGCCGATGGCTGGCCTATTCGGGAACACCTGTCCTGCTCGACACCATCCTGTACAAACCGACACATTCCCTGATCGACCAGAGCCGGTTCGCCAAGCTCGGCGTCGAGACGACGAACGGCGACGGCTTCGGCATCGGGTGGTACACGAAGGAGGCCGAGACCCCGGCGCTGCTGAGGGACATCGGCCCCGCCTGGAACAACCGCAACCTGCAGGAGCTGGCCAACCACGTCCGTTCCCCGTTGTTCTTCGCCCACATCCGGGCGTCGACCGGGACGGCGGTCCAGCAGTCCAACTGCCACCCGTTCCGGTACGGCCGCTGGATGTTCATGCACAACGGCGCCATCGCCGCGTTCCACCTCGTGCGCCGCGACCTGCTCCTGCTGGTGGACCCCGCGCTGTTCGCCGGGATCGAGGGCACGACCGACTCCGAGGTGATGTTCTACCTGGCCCTCACCTTCGGCCTGGAGCAGGACCCGCCCGCCGCCGTGGCCCGGATGGCGGGGGTGGTGGAGCGCGTCGGCCGGAAGCACGGGGTGGAGTTCCCGCTCCAGATGACCCTCGCCATCACCGAGGGCGAACACGTCTGGGCCTTCCGCTACTCCAGCGAGCGCGCGTCGCGCTCGCTGTTCTACAGCAGCCGGGCGGACGACGTGCGCCGGCTCCACCCCGACGTCGCGTTCCTGCGGGACATCTCCCCGGAGACGCGCCTCATCGTCTCCGAACCCCTCGACGACCTGCCCGGGGTGTGGAACGAGGTGCCGGAGGACAGCTGCAAGATCGTCGGGCCGGGCGTCGCCGAGCTGCGCCCCTTCGCCCCGGAGCCCGCGGACTGGTGGACCGGCGATCCCGTGAACCCGTGAACCGGTGATCCCGGGAGGCCGGTAAGCCGGTGATCCCGGGAGGCCGGTGAGCCGGTGAGCCTGTGCCCCCGGGAGCCGGTGCCCCGGGGCGGAGGCGCGCTCCGGGGCAGAGGCGCGCCCCCGGGGCAGCCGCGCGCACCGCGTCTCCGAAGGGGTCCGGTCATGCGGGAATCCGAGCCTTCGTTGCGCGAGAATGCATCAAACGGCCATCGAATGAGCAACTCTTGACATGCCGGTGAGCACGCCGCCAGAGTCGTGCCGTACCCGCTGCCCGTACGTCTCGAGGAGCGATGCCGAACATGCCTGAAATCCGAGCAGTCTCACGCCGTTTGCTCCTGGGGGGCGCTCTGGCGACCACCGGGGCCCTCGCGACCGGCGCGGGGGCCTCCTCCGTCGCGGCCGCGACGCCGGCGGCGGCCGCGCCGCGGCGGGAACCGGGCCAGACGTCCATGATCGACGTGCCCTACCCCGTCCACCGGACGGTGCGCGTCGGCGTGATCGGACTGGGCAACCGCGGGTCCGGCATGACCACGGGCTGGTCCGTCGTCCCCGGCTGCGCGGTCACCGCCGTCTGCGACGTCCGCGCCGACCGCGCCGAGCGGACCGCCGACCGGCTGGCCGCCGCCGGCAGGCCCCGCCCCGCCACGTACGGCGGCTCCGCCGACTCCTACGCCCGGATGCTGGAGCGCGACGACATCGACCTCGTCTACATCGCCACGCCCTGGGAGTTCCACTACGAGCAGGGCCGGGCGGCGCTGCTGGCCGGCAAGCACGTCATCGTCGAACTGCCCATCGCGACCGGGCTCGACGAGCTGTGGGACCTCGTCGACACCTCCGAGCGCACCCGCAGGCACCTCATGCTCGCGGAGAACTGCAGCTACGGGCGGAACGAGCTGGCCATGCTGAAGATGGCGCACGAGGGCCTGTTCGGCGACATCACCAACGGCCACGGCGGCTACCTGCACGACCTGCGCGCCCTGCTGTTCTCCGACACGTACTACACCGACGCGTGGCGCCGGCTGTGG
Organism: Streptomyces sp. NPDC035033; assembly: GCF_040636735.1. Classification (NCBI taxonomy): domain Bacteria; kingdom Bacillati; phylum Actinomycetota; class Actinomycetes; order Kitasatosporales; family Streptomycetaceae; genus Streptomyces; species Streptomyces sp. NPDC035033. The sequence goes on from NZ_JBEZUZ010000012.1 coordinate 38,562, forward strand.
CACACCCGCAGCACCGCCTCCTTCTACGCCATGCACGGCCTGGCGCCGATCGCCGCGGCCATGGACGTCAACCGGGGCGACCGGATGACCACGCTGACCGCCACGGCGACCGCGCCGAAGGGGCTGGCCGACTACCGGGCGCGGTTCGTCCCCAGGAACCACCCGTCGTGGAAGGAGACGTACGTCAACGGCGATCTGGTCACCTGCCTCATCGAGACGGCCAAGGGCCGGATCATCCGCGCCGAGCACGACGTGAGCTCGCCCCGGCCGTACAGCCGGATCAACTCCCTCGCCGGCAGCCGGGGCATCTTCGAGGACTACGCGGGCGTGGTGTCGGCCGGCGGCGGGCGCATCTACGTGGAGCCGGACCACAGCGGCCACGCGTGGCGGGACTTCGGCTCCTACCGCAAGGAGTTCGACCACTGGCTGTGGAAGAAGATCGGCGACGACGCCGCGAACAACGGCGGCCACGGGGGCATGGACTACGTCCTCCAGTGGCGGACCGTCCAGCTGATGCGGGCCGGCCTCGTGCCCGACATCGACGTGTACGACTCGGCCGCCTGGTGCGCCCCGGTCCCCTTGAGTGTCATGTCCCTGGCAGCCGGAGGGCGTCCCGTCCCGGTCCCCGACTTCACCCGGGGCGCGTGGGTCAACCTCCGCATGGGCCTCGACTCGCGCACCACCGAGATGCCGCCCGTCGCCTGACGCGGCCTCCGTCCCTCCCCCGAAGGAGCAGTACGTGAGACCAGCACGACTGATCGGATCGCTCGGAGCCGCGGCCGTGGCGGGCGCGCTCATGGTCCTCCCGGCCTCGACCGCCACCGCCACCGCCACCGCGGACGGGAACCCCGCCGTCACGGCGGCGGAGACCCGGCCGGCCGCCGCCGGGACGACGGTGGCGATCTCCCCCGTCGACCTGGACGGCCCCGCCGTCGTCACGGTGAAGGTGACCGTCACCAACCCCGGGCCGGACCGGATGCGTGCGCTGGAGGTGACCTTCGGCGGCCCCGCCGGATGGGCCGTCCAGCCCTCCGCCGTCCGGGTGGACGGCTCCCTGGCCGCGGGCGCCTCCGCCGAGGCCGCCTTCCGGATCCGGGTGCCGGAGCGGCGCGCCGGATTCACCGTCCGTACGTTCACCGCGACCGCGACGTACCGCGGCGGCGACGGGGCCGGCTCCGCCACCGCCACCCGGACCCAGCGCAGCGGCACTCCCCTGCCGAACCTGGCCGCCGCCTACAACAACGTGGGCGTGACCGACGAGAGCGACACCCGGCCCGGCGACTACGACGGCGAGGGCAACAGCTTCTCCGCGCAGAAGCTCGCCGCCGTCGGGCTGCGGCCCGGCGCGACGGTGAAGGCCCTGGGCGCGGAGCTGCGCTGGCCGGACGTCCCCGCCGGCACCAGGAACAACGTCTCCACCACCGGCCAGGCCGTCGCCCTCGACGGCAGCGGCAGCCGGCTCGTCCTCCTCGGCTCGGGCGTCACCAGCGGGGCGGCGGGCACCGCGACCGTGTACTACACCGACGGGACGAGCGGCACAGGTTCCTTCGGCTTCCCGAACTGGTCCTTCGACCCGGCGAACGCCCACGGGGCGACCCTGGTGGCGTCGAGCGACGGGCGCAACCGGCCCGGCGGGTACGGCAACGCCGGCATCGCGTACCGCGTCTTCGCCCACTCGATCCCGCTCGACCCGGCCAAGCGGGTGGAGTTCGTGGTGCTGCCGAGCAACGGCAACATCCATCTGTTCGACATGGCCGTCGCCCCCTGACCGCCGGCGGCACCGCCCCGGACGCCTCCCGGTGTCCGGGGCGGTGCCGTGCCGCCGGGGGGGCCTCAGACCGTGATCACCTTGATGCCCATGTCGTCGAGGCGGGCGACGGCGTCCGCGGGGGCCGCCGCGTCGGTGACGACCACGTCGACGGCGTCGAGGCCGCAGATCCGGGCGAAGGCCCGCCTCCCCAGCTTCGACGAGTCGGTGACCACGACGACCCGCTGGGCGCGTTCGGCGAACAGCCGGCTGATGCTCGCCTCGTCCTCCTGCCGGGTCATCACGCCGAGCCGGGGGTCGAGCCCGTCGACGCCCAGGACCGCGACGTCGAGGACGACCTCGTTCAGCACCCCCGCCGTCAGGGGGCCGACCAGCTCGTACGTCTGCGGCCGGGCCACGCCGCCGGTGACCACGAGCTTCACCTGGGGCCGCACGGCGAGTTCGCCGGCGATGTTGAGGGCGTTGGTCACCACGGTGAAGACCGGCGTCGCGCCGTCCGCCGCGTCCCGCCGTTCCCCGCCGGCCCGCAGGGCCAGCGCGCGGGCCACCTCGGTGGTGGTCGTCCCCCCGTTGAACCCCACGACGTCCCCGGGGGCGACGAGTTCCACGGCGGCGGCCGCGATGCGCTGCTTCTCCGTGGCGTGCCGGGAGGACTTGTAGCGCAGGGGCAGCTCGTACGAGACGCCGTGCGCGATGGCCCCGCCCCGGGTCCGGATCAGCATCCGCTGCTCCGCCAGTTCGTCGAGGTCCCGCCGGATCGTCGCGGACGAGACCTCCAGGGCGGCGGCGGTCTCCTCGACGTCCAGCCTGCCCTCGGCGGCCAGCAGATCCAGCAGAGCGTGCCACCGCTCACCTTTGGACATGCCTCGGAACTCCTTCGACGTCTGGACCCGCGAACTGCCCGTCCACCATACTCCCCGCACCGGATGTGCTCGAAAGTGCGCGAAGCGCGTCGTCTTCGAGCTGTTTCGCGCAGCGAGACCGGGCGTCCGGTCGCGGGTGGGTAATCCTGGGCCGCGACCCGTCTGTGGTAGCTTGCCCGGGCCAGTCGCACCTGTGTACACATCGACACGATCTGTGCGCGGGTCAGGGAATCCGGTGGGAATCCGGAGCTGACGCGCAGCGGTGAGGGTGACGGGCGGAGCATCGGCCACTGGGCCCCGAGGGGGCCTGGGAAGGCGCCCCGTCCGGACGACCCCGAGTCCGAAGACCTGCTGGCGGCCCCGGCGCCGTGCGCCGTCGTCCGGGGAGCACCGTTCGACAGGCTCCGCGCATGAGCCGTGACGCAGAGGACCCCTCTCATGCCCCACGCACGTCCCGCCCGTCCCGCCGCGCTCCTCCTCGCCGGCGCCGTCCTCCTGGCCGGCTGCGGAACCGGCGGCCAGGAGGCCCCGTCCGGGGCGAAGGGGGCGGACGCCGGCCACCGGCCGGTCAGCCTCGGCAACTGCGGGCAGCGGGTCGAGGTCGACCGCCCGCCCCGCCGTGCCGTCGCCCTCGACCAGGGATCGGCCGAGATCCTGCTCTCCCTCGGCCTGGCCGACCGCATGGCGGGCACCGCCACCTGGACGGACCCCGTCCTCAAGGGCCTGGAGAAGGCGAACGCGAAGGTCCCCCGGCTCGCCGAGCGCTACCCGTCGTTCGAGAAGGTGCTCGACGCCGAACCCGACTTCGTCAGCGCCTCCTTCCTCTACACGCTGGGCAAGGGCGGTGTCGCCCCCCGCGAGCGGTTCGCCGAGCTCGGCGTCCCCACGTACCTCTCCCCCGCCGACTGCGTCGGCAAGGACAACGGCGGGGACGGCGACGGCGTGCGGACCGCACCGCTGACCATGGACACCGTGTACGGCGAGATCCGTGACCTGGCCCGGGTGTTCGGCGTGCCGGAGCGCGGCGAGAAGCTCGTCGGAGAGCTCCGCGCCCGGGTGGAGAGGGCCACGGCGGGCTCCGACTTCGGCGGCGCGTCCGTCCTCTACTGGTTCTCCGACTCCCAGGGGCCGTACATGGCCGGGTGCTGCGGCGCCCCGGGGATCGTCAGCCGGGCGCTCGGGGTCCGGAACGTCTTCGACGACACCAAGGAGGAGTGGCCGCAGATCAACTGGGAGACGGTCGCCGACCGGGACCCCGACGTGCTGGTGATCGCCGATCTGACGCGCCGGGCCCAGTCCGCCGAGAGCGCCGCGAAGAAGATCGCGTTCCTGGAGTCGCACCCGGTCACCCGGAACATGACGGCGGTGCGGAAGAAGCGGTACGTGGTCCTCAGCGGCCAGGCCATGAACCCCACGATCCGCACCGTGGAGGGCATCGAGAAGACGGCGGCCGCGCTGCGGGCGTACGGGTTCGCGAAGTGAGCCGGCCCGGCCCCGCGGGTCCGCCCGCCACCGAGGAGACGGCCCCCCGGGTCCGCCGCCCCGCCCGCTCCTCGCGGGCGGTCCCGCCGCTCGCCGGGGCCGCCGGGCTCCTCCTGCTGTGCGTCTCCGTCGCCCTCGCCGTCACCCTCGGCCCGGCCGACATCCGCGTCGCCGACACCTGGTCCGTCATCGCCTCCCACCTCGGCGGAGCCCCGTCCGGCCTCAGCCCCGTCCGGGACGGCATCGTCTGGAACCTCCGGCTGCCCCGGACGCTCCTCGCCGCCGTGTGCGGCGCGGGACTCGCCGTCTGCGGCGCGGTGATGCAGTCCCTGCTGCGCAACCCGCTCGCCGACCCGTTCGTCCTCGGCGTCTCCTCCGGCGCCTCGACCGGCGCCGTCGCGGTCGTCGTCCTCGGCGTGGGCGGGGGCCTGGTCTCCGTCTCCGGCGGCGCCTTCCTCGGCGCCCTCTGCGCCTTCGCCCTGGTCCTGCTCCTCAGCCACACCCTGGGCGGGTCGACGGACCGCGTCGTCCTGGCGGGGGTCGCCGCGATGCAGCTCTTCTCGGCGCTCACCTCCTTCGTGGTGATGACCGCCGCCGACGCCGAGACCACCCGGGGGGTCCTCTTCTGGCTGCTCGGTTCGCTCACCGGCGCCGGCTGGACCGACGTCGGCGTGTGCGCCGCCGTCCTCGCCGCGGCCCTGCTGGTCTGCGGCGGACACGCCCGCACCCTCGACGCCTTCGCGTTCGGCGAGGACGCGGCGGCGTCGCTCGGCGTCTCCGTGGCGCGGACCCGCCTGGTCCTCCTCTCGGTCACCGCCCTGCTCACCGCCGTCCTCGTCTCGTCCGCCGGCGCGATCGGCTTCGTCGGCCTGGTCCTGCCGCACGCGGTCCGCGCCCTCACCGGCCCCGGCCACGCCCGGCTGCTGCCGCCGGCCGCCCTGGCCGGGGCGGTCTTCCTGGTGTGGGCCGACACCCTCGCCCGGACCGTCCTCGCTCCCCAGGAGGTCCCGGTCGGCGTGGTGACCTCGCTCGTCGGCGTCCCCGCCTTCGTCCTCGTCCTGTACCGCACCCGGAGCCCCCGGTGACCGGGCCCCCGACGCGCGCCGGCGGCGGCACGGGCCTGCGGGCCGATCGCGTCTCCCGCACCGCCGGCGGCGCGCTCCTCCTGGACGGCGTGACCATCGCGCCGCGCCCCGGCACGCTCACCGGGCTGCTGGGCCCGAACGGCTCGGGGAAGTCCACCCTCCTGCGCGTCCTGTCCGGCGTCCTCGCGCCGGACGCCGGCGTCGTCACCCTGGACGGCGCCCCGCTGGGCGCCGTCCCGCGCCGGACGCGGGCCCGGCGCGTCGCCGTCGTCGCCCAGCACGCCGACACCCAGGTCGACCTCACCGTCGCCGACGCCGTACGCCTCGGGCGCGTCCCGCACCGCCGGGCGTGGTCGCCGGCGACGGCGGCCGACGAGGAGGCCGTGCGCTCCGCCCTCGCCCGCACCGGCCTGGCCGACCGGGCCCACCGCGCCTGGAGCACCCTCTCCGGCGGCGAGCGGCAGCGCGTCCAGATCGCCCGCGCCCTCGCCCAGGAGCCGCGCGAGCTGCTGCTCGACGAACCGACGAACCACCTCGACGTCCAGCACCAGCTGGAGCTCCTGTCCCTGCTCGCCGGGCTGCGGCTCACCTCCGTCCTCGCGCTGCACGACCTCAACCTCGCGGCGATGTACTGCGACCACCTGGTGGTCCTGCGCGAGGGGCGGGTGGTGGCCGCGGGACCGGCGGCGGAGGTCCTCACCGAGCGGCTCGTCGCGGACGTCTACGGGGTGCGCGCGACGGTGACCCGGCCCGGCCCCGACGGCCGTCCCCACGTCCGCTTCCTCGGCCCCGCGTCCGCGGACGGCTGAACGGGCCCGCGCCCGGGCCGCGGCCCGGAACGCCCGGCTCCCGGTCAGGCGCGGGGAGCCGCGCCGCGCCGGGGCCCGGACGCGGGACGGCGGTGGATCCTGCCGCGGGCGGCGAGTTCGAGGGTCAGGGCGACGGCGAGCGCCTCGACGGCCAGGAGGGCGACGAGGACGAAGAGCTGGACCGCCCCGGCGGTGACGGGGGACGCCCCGCCCAGCAGCATGCCGACGAAGGCGCCCGGCAGCGTGACCAGACCGACGGTGCGGGTCTGGTCCAGGGCGGGCAGCAGCGCGTCCGAGGCCGCGGCGCGGGCCACTTCGAGCCGTGCGGCGCGCTCGGGGAGGCCGAGCGCCAGGCCGGCCTCGACCTCCCCGTGACGCTGGGTCAGTTCGTCCAGCGTGCGGCGGCCGGCGAGGACCGTCGCGGTCAGCGCGCCGCCGACGAGGATGCCGCTGACGGGGACGACGGCGATGCCGGGCACGGTCAGCAGCCCCGCCGCGACCAGCCCGGCCACGGTGGGCACCACCGGGACCGCCAGGGGGAGCGCCGCCCACCACCAGGTCCCGTTGCCGGTGATGCGCCGGCCGGCGGTCCGGGTCGCGACGGCGAGCATCAGCAGGAGGAACCCCAGCAGGGCCGCGGTGTGGTGGACGGCCCAGCCGATCAGCGCCGAGACCGCCGCCAGCTGCGCGACCGCCCGCAGTCCGGCCGTGACGATCTCGCGGGCCCGCCGGGACGATCCGTCCGGCGACAGCCGGAACACCGCGACCACGGCGGTGGCCACGAGGAGCAGCACGACGAGCGCGACCGCGAGCGACGTGTCGACGGGCAGCAGGGTCTCGGCGGCGAGAGGCATGGGACATCGCTACCCCGTGGAGCGGGAACTCCTCCGGAACGACCCGTCCGCGTCCGCGCGTCCGGTGGACCGTCCGGTGGCCGGTCTCCGCCCGTTGTCATGATCGGCGGGATCCCGTAAGGTCGTCCGACATGAACACCGGATCGGCGACACGCCACGCACGGATCGGCTACCCGGTGGAAGGCTGATCGCCCGGCGGGTGCTCGACAGGCACCCCCGTTCCACCCGCGGACCTCCCCGCGCTCGCGCACACACGAGTCCCTTCTTCTCTTCGTGCCGAGCGAAAACGAGGTCACCGCATGGCAGTCACGTTCAACCACACCATCATCGCCGCCAAGGACCGGGCCGAATCGTCCCTGTTCTTCCGGGAGTTGCTGGAACTCCCGGAAGCGCCGTCCTGGGGTCCGTTCACCAACGTCCAGCTCCACGACGGGGTGCTGCTCCAGTTCGCCGAGCCGCCGGTGGAGATCCAGATGCAGCACTACGCGTTCCTGATCGACGACGAGCTGTTCGACCGGGCGTACCGGCGGCTGTGCGAGCGGGGCGTCGAGCACTGGGCCGACCCGCAGATGCGGCGCCCCGGTGAGATCAACCACGAGCACGGCGGTCGCGGGGTGTACTTCAAGGACCCCGCGGGACACGCGATCGAGCTGATCACCCGCCCGTACCTGTAGCCGGCGGCCGGCCCGGCCGGGGCCCGGGCACGGGGTCCGGCCGGGCCGTCCCGCGGTCACGGGAGGAGGCGTTTCTCGATCCAGTCCGCGGCGGTGCGGCGGAAGAGGCGGCGGCTGTCGGCGCGGCGGAAGTCGTGGCCCTCGCCGTGGAGGAGGAGCAGTTCCGCCTCCAGGCCGCGGTCCCGGGCGGCGCGCACGATCTGTTCGGACTCGTTCGGCGGGACGTTGGTGTCGTGGGCGCCGTGGACGGCGAGGAGGGGGACGTCGAGGGCGTCGACGCGGCTCATCGGCGAGAGGGCGCGCAGCAGTTCCCGGTCGTGTTCGGGGTGGCCGTACTTGTGGGCCGCCGATTCGGCCAGCCAGGGTTCCGTGGTGGCGAAGAAGGTCGTGAGGTCGGACATGCCGCAGACGGTGACGCCGGTGCGGAACAGCCCGGGGTGCCAGACGAGCGAGGCGAGGGTCAGGTAGCCGCCGTACGAGTGGCCCATGACGGCCAGGCGCGTGAGGTCGGCGAGGCCGGCCTCGACGGCGTGGGCGACGCAGTCGGCGACGTCGTCGATGGCGGCGAAGCGCCCCTCGCCGAGGTCCGCGTCGCGGAAGGTGCGGCCCCAGCCGGAGGAGCCGCGGACGTCGGGGGCGAAGACGTCCAGGCCGCGGCCGGTCAGTTCGTGGTAGAGCGGGTCGAAGACCGGCCGTTCCTGTTCCTCGGGGCCGCCGTGCAGGTGGATCACGCAGGGCGCGGGTTCGCCGGGGGCGCGGCCCGGGGCGCGGTGGTACCAGCCGCCCAGGAGCATCCCGTCGCGGGCCTTCGGCCGCAGCGGGAAGGGGCGTACCGGCGCGGGTCCGGGCGGGACCGTGTCGGCGTCCCGCGCGGTCCACGCCGTGCGGACCGGGGTCGAGGCGTCGGGCAGGTGCCACACGCCGGGGCGGCGCTGGGATCCGGCCAGGGACGCCACCAGGCCGTACGGTCCCGCGGCGGCGACGCGGGTGACGACCTCGTGGTCGAGCTCCACCGTCCGGGGCGGGACCGGCACCGCCTCCGGGGCGGGCAGGGCGAGGGTCTCCAGTTCGCTGATGCCGCCGGTGTTCCAGACGAGGGCGGCGCGCCGCCCGTCCTCGACGAGCGCGAGCAGTTCCAGGTCGGCGGCGGCCCTCCGGGCGATCTCGCGGAGGCCGGTGCGCCGTCCCTCGCCGTCCAGGTCGAGGGCGAGGAGGGCCGCGAACTCCGCTCCGTGGTCGCTGCGCAGCCACACCGTACGGGCGTCCGCCGAGAAGCGGCCGATCCACGGGTCGCCGTCGGCGACGGGGAGCGCGCAGCAGGCGGTCTGGTCGGCGACGCGGACCACGACCGCCTCGCGCCGACCGCGCGGGCCGCGCCGCAGCAGGGCGAGCCGGCCGTCGCGGCTGACGTCGCAGACGCGCAGGGTGGCCGCCTCGGACTCGTCGGCGAGCAGGGCCGGCGGGCGGATCCCGTCGGGGTCGACGAGGTAGGCGGTGAGCCGGTCGCGGGCCGGGCCGTGGCCGGCGGTCCGGGCCGGGCGGCCGTCGGGGCCGAGGAGGGTGGCGTGCCCGTCGCGGTCGGTCAGGCCCGGCGGCTCGTCCGGGAGCGCGGGGGCGCCGGCCGTCTCGCCCACGGGTTCGGCGATGGTGACGGCCAGCGCCGAGCCGTCGCCGACCCAGCACCCCAGATAGGCGGAGGTGCCGGGGACCGCCCCGGCGAGGACCTTGCGGTCCGAGCCGTCGGGGCGGACGCAGAGGACGCGGGTGTGGCCGCTGCCGCCGGGGGCGACGGTGTACGCGATCCACCGGCCGTCCGGCGACCAGGCGACCTCCGTGACGGGGTCGGGCGCGGTGTCGAGCGGCCGGGCCGGGTCGCCTCCGGCGGGCCCGACCCACAGCTGGGGCGAGCCGTCCCGGTCGCAGACGAACGCGATCCGCTCGCCGCCCGGGTCGGCGGCGGGGTACCAGCAGGCGTGTGCCGTCTGGAGCGGCGGGGTGTCGTGGAACCTCGCCCCGGCGGGCAGCGGGCGCGCCGCGGGCGCCCCCGGCCGGCCTTCTCCGATCAGTCGATTCCGTGCGTCTGCAGCCATATCTCCAGCAACGCTACCTGCCACAGGGTGTTCTGCCCGCGGTGGGCGCGGTGGTCGTCGGGCGCCTCCAGGAGGGAGGCGACGTACTCCTCGCGGAACAGCCCGCGGGATCGGGCGGCGGGCGCGGCCAGGGCGTCGCGGACGCGGTCCATGACGGGCGCGGCGAGGTGGTGGACGGCCGGGACGGGGAAGTACCCCTTGGGCCGGTCGACGACGTGGCTCGGGAGGACCGTGCGTCCGATGTCCTTGAGGACGCCCTTGCCGCCCTGGGCGAGCTTCAGCTCGGGCGGGCAGGCGGCCGCCAGCTCGACGAGTTCGTGGTCGAGGAAGGGCACGCGGGCCTCCAGGCCCCAGGCCATGGTCATGTTGTCGACCCGCTTGACCGGGTCGTCGACGAGCATCACGTGGGTCTCGGTGCGCAGTCCGGCGTCGACGGCCGTCTCGGCGCCCGGCGCGGCCATGTGGGCCTCGACGTACTCGCGGGACACGTCGCGGAGCGGCAGCATCTCCGGTTGCAGGATCTTCTCCAGGTCGGCGTGGGTGCGGTCGAAGTACACCTCGGCGTACCGCCGGGGCTCCTCGGCGCGCGGGACCCCGGCGAGGCTCTGGTGCCAGTGGTAGCCGGCGAAGACCTCGTCGGCGCCCTGGCCGCTCTGGACGACGCTGACCTCCTTCGCGACCAGCTCCGACAGGAGGTGGAAGGCGACGGTGTCGTGGCTCGTCATGGGTTCGCTCATGGCGTGGACCGCGGCGTCCAGCGCGGTGGAGACCCGGTCGGACGGCACCATGAGCTGGTGGTGGTCGGTCTCGAAGCGCCGGGCGACGAGGTCGGAGTAGTGGAACTCGTCGCCTTCCTGGCCGGCCTCCGTCTCGAAGCCGATGCTGAAGGTCGCGAGGTCCTTCTGTCCCTCCTCGGCGAGCAGGGCGACGATCAGGCTGGAGTCGAGTCCGCCGGAGAGGAGCACCCCGACGGGCACGTCGGCCACCATCCGGCGGCGCACCGCGGTGCGGAGCGCGTCGAGCACGGCGTCCCGCCACTCCGGCGCCCCCATGCCGGCGAACTCGGCGCGGCGCGTGTAGGAGGGCTGCCAGTAGGTGTGGTCGGTGTGGGTGCCGTCCGGTTCCACGACGCGGACGGTGGCCGGGGGGAGTTTGCGGACCCCGGCGAGCACGGTGCGCGGGGCGGGGACCGTGGACTGCCAGCTCATGTAGTGGTGGACGGCGACCGGGTCGAGGGCGGTGTCGACGCCGCCGCCCGCGAGCAGGGCGGGCAGGGTGGAGGCGAACCGGAGCCGGCCGGGGGTCCGGGCGAGGTAGAGCGGCTTGATGCCCAGCCGGTCGCGGGCCAGGACGAGCCGGCCGGTGCGGTGCTCCACCAGGGCCACGGCGAACATGCCGACGAGGTGGGAGACGAAGTCGGTCCCCCACTGGTGGTAGGCCTTGAGGACGACCTCGGTGTCCGAGGCCGTGACGAAGGTGTGGCCGAGCCGGCGGAGTTCTTCCCCGAGCTCCCGGTAGTTGTAGATGCAGCCGTTGAAGACGCAGGTCAGGCCGGCTTCGGGGTCGGTCATGGGCTGGCTTCCCCGGTCGCTCAGGTCGATGATCCTGAGCCGCCGGTGCCCCAGGGCGACGGCGCCCTCGGACCACAGGCCGCGCCCGTCGGGGCCCCTGTCCGAGAGGCGGTCGGCCATGCGTTCCACCGCCGCCAGGTCGGGACGGCCGCCGTCGAAGCGGATCTCACCGCTCACACCGCACACGGGGCGCCTCCCTGGACGGCGGACGGATCCGTACAGGTGACGGCCCCCGTGACGACGGCGGGCCGGGTGGCGCGTTTTCGCATGGTCGCTCTCTCCTCGGTGGGACGGCCGGGCTCCGCCCGGCCGGGTGGTGGGGTCTTCCCGGCCGGTCGGCCGGGTCGCTTCCGCCGGGGCCGGCCCGGTGGGGGCCGGCCCGGGCGGAGCCGGTTCACGGGGTCTTCGCCGCCGCGCGCCCGTCCCGGAGGCCGGCCGGGGTCTTCGCGGGGTGGCGCAGGAACCGGTCGCGGGTGACGGGCCGGGTCCGGCCGCGCGTCTCCGCGAGGAGGTGGTCCACCCCCGCCAGCAGGTCCTCCCGGGCCGCCGTGGCGCGCAGCCGCGCGGCGGCGCTGCCCTGCGCGAGGATCTCCTCCGCGAGGGACCGCACGGTCACCCAGTCCCCCTGCGCCTCCAGCGTCGGGCGCAGGTGGCGGAGCATTCCGCGCACCACCCCGTGGGCGGGGGCGGGGTGGCGGGTGAGGGGGTCGACGAGGTCGCCTTCGAGACCGGACCGGGCGGCGCGCCAGGTCGCCGCGCGGAGCCAGGCGTGGTTCCCGTCGCAGCCGGTCTCCCCGGTGGCGCGGAGGCGCGCGCGGGCGTCGGCCACGAGGGCGCGGTAGAGGCCGGCGATCAGCACCACCGTCCCGACCTGCGGGCAGGCGTCGCAGACGCGCAGTTCGAGGGTGGGCAGGTGCGCCGAGGGGCGGACGTCGTAGTAGATCATGCCGGGGTCGCTGATGACGCCCGAGTCGACGAACGCGCGCACCGTGCGGTCGTACTCCTCCGCGCGGGTGAAGCAGCCGGGCTGGCCCGAGGTGGGCCACCGCTGCCAGACCATGGTGCGCCAGCTCGCGTATCCGGTGTCCTCGCCGAGCCAGTACGGCGAGCTCGCGGAGAGCGCCAGGAGGACCGGCAGCCAGGGGGCGACGACGCACATCGCGCGGACGGCGGTGTCCCGGTCGGGCACGTCGGCGTGGACGTGGACGCCGCAGATCAGCTGTTCGTCCGCGAGCCGCCGGTACTCGCCGGTCATGTGGACGTAGCGCGGGAGGTCGGCGGTCGGCACGGCGCCGAGCCGCGCCAGGGGGGCGGTGCCGGCGGCGGCGACCGCGAGGCCCTCGGAGGCGGCCGCCCGGTCGAGGCGGGCGCGGGTGGTGGTCAGGTCGGCGAAGAGGCCGTCCAGGGTCGCGTGGACCCCGCTGTTCGACTCGACGACGGACTGCGGCAGCTCGCCGGTGAAGGTCTCCCCGTAGCGCTCCACGGCGCGCAGCAGGGCGTCGGCGCGGGGTACCAGCTGCCCGCTCTCGATGTCGATCACGTGAAACTCTTCCTCGACCCCGATGCGGACGGTCACGGTGGCTCCCTGTGTCGGACGGTTCCTCGTCCCGGGCCGGGCCCGGCGGTGAGGTCCTCGCCCTGTCCGGGTGCCCCGGCTCGGGCGAACCATGCCTCCACCCTCACCCGCTCCTCGGGGGAGGCGCACCCCGGGAGCGGAATCGTCGACGCTCCGCCGTCGGGGGACGACTCCCGGTCGCGGCGCGGAACGCCGGGTGAGGGACGGGGCACGGGGGGTGCGCGCCGGTCACGCACCGTACGGGCCGGGTGACGGCCCTGGCGGAGGCACGGGCGGGAAGGCCCGGCCGGGCCCCGGGCACGCCCCTCCGCGCGTCCCTTTTGCGTGTTCTCGTCCTCTCGGGGAAGCCGCAGTTCCATGGATCACTCACAGGCACCCGTGCTCGACGCCCTCGTCTCGTACCACGCCGAGGAGCAGACCCCCTTCACTCCGCCCGGCCACAAGCAGGGCCGGGGCGCCGATCCGCGCGTGCGCGCGGTCCTCGGCGACGCCGTGTTCCGGTCCGACGTCCTGGCCGTGAGCGGTCTGGACGACCGGACGTCCTCGAAGGGCGTGCTCGCGAAGGCCCAGGCGCTGATGGCCGACGCCGTGGGCGCGGACCACACCTTCTTCTCGACCTGCGGCAGTTCCCTCTCGATCAAGGCCGCGATGCTGTCGGTGGCCGGGCCGCACGAGAAACTCCTGGTGGGGCGGGACGCCCACAAGTCGGTGGTCTCCGGTCTCGTCCTCGCCGGCATCGTGCCGGTCTGGGTCGACCCCCAGTGGGACGCCCGGCTGCACCTCGCCCATCCGCCGTCGGCCGAGGCCTACCGGGCCGCCTTCGCCGAGCATCCGGACGCACGGGGCGCGCTGGTCACCACGCCGACGCCGTACGGCACCTGCTCGGACCTGGAGGCCATCGCCCGCACCTGTCACGACCACGGCGTCCCGCTCATCGTGGACGAGGCCTGGGGCGCGCACCTGCCGTTCCACCCCGGGCTGCCGACCTGGGCCATGGACGCCGGCGCGGACGTCTGCGTCACCTCCGTCCACAAGATGGGCTCCGGCCTGGAGCAGGGCTCGGTCTTCCACCTCCAGGGCGATCTGATCGAACCCGAGGTCCTCAAGAACCGGGAGGACCTCCTGGGGACGACGAGCCCGTCCTCCCTCGTCTACGCCGCGCTCGACGGCTGGCGCCGCCAGATGGTCCAGCACGGGCGCGCCCTGTACGACGAGACGATCGCCCTGGCGGAGACGGTGCGGGAACGGCTGGACGGGATCGACGGCGTGCGCGTCCACGGCCGGGACGACTTCTGCGGCCCCGGCCTGGCGGCGGACCTCGACCCCCTCCAGGTCGTCGCCGACGTCAGCGCGCTCGGGACGACCGGCTACCGGATCGCCGACTGGATCCGCGCCCGCCACCACGTCAACCTGCACCTCTCCGACCACCGCCGCACCAGCGCCCAGCTCACCCACGCGGACGACACGGCCAGCGCCGACGCCCTGGTCGCGGCGGTGCACGACGTCGCCCGGCACGCCGACGAGCTGGCGGACGCGCCCCGCGTGGAGGTGCCGGACCCCGCCGAGCTCCGCCTGGAGCAGGTGATGCTGCCGCGCGACGCCTTCTTCGGACGGGTCGAGCAGGTGCCGTGGGAGAAGGCCGTGGGCCGCGTGACCGCGGAGATGCTGACGCCCTACCCGCCCGGCATCCCGGCCGCGCTGCCCGGGGAGAGGCTGAACTCCGAGGTTCTCCAGTACCTGCGCAGCGGCGTCGAGGCGGGGATGGTCGTGCCGGACGCCGCCGACACGGAGGTCCGGACCGTGCGGGTCGCGGTGGAGGACCAGGAGGGCTGAGGTCACCGCGGAGGATCGCCGCCGGAGGATCGCCGCCGGGGATCGCCGTCGGGGGATCGCCGTCGGGGGATCGCCGTCGCCGGTCAGAGCCCGGCGACGGTCAGAGCCTGGCGGCGGTCAGAGCCTGGCGGCGGCCTTCCGCCGGTGGCAGTCCCAGGCGCGCTCCGACACCTCGGGGCGGAGCAGGAGGTCGGCGGCCGTGCAGGCGAGGGCCTCCGCCGCGTTCCGCATGACGCGCCGGGCCCGGGGGCCTCCGGCGGCCTCCGCGAAGCGGGGCGTGTGGTCGGAGCCGTCCGGCCCGTCCGCGCCCATGATGGCGACGAAGGGGTGGACGGCGGGGACCCGGGTGCTCACGTTGCCGATGTCCGAGGAGCCCAGGTACACGCCGGGCAGGGGTTCGGTGAGCCGGATGCCCGTGCGCGCGAGGTGTCCGGCGAAGAGGTCCGACAGCACGTCGTTGTCCCGGAAGTGCTCGTAGCGGCCGCCGACGTCCGTCACCTCCGCCCTGGTGCGGGTGGCGAGGGCCACGCCTTCGGCGCACGACCGCACCTCGTCCACCAGGGCCTCCAGCGCCGCGGTCGTCCCGCCGCGCAGTCCGAACAGGCCCTCCGCGTGGGCGGGGACGATGTTCGTCGCCTCGCCGCCCTCCGTGACGATGCCCTGGACGTGGGAGCCGGGCGGCAGCCGCCGGGCCAGGACGCCGAGGGTGTTGAAGAGCTGGATCAGCGCGCCCAGGGCGTCGATGCCCTGCGTCGGGTTGCCGGTGGGGTGGGCGGCCCGCCCGTGGAACCCGACCCGCAGCTGCGCACTGGCGGTCAGGGGCGCCCGCGCCCAGTCGTACACGCCCGGGTGGAACATCAGGGCCGCGTCGACCCCGTCGAAGACGCCGGCCTCCACCATCGCGACCTTGCCGCCGCCGCGCTCCTCGGCGGGCGTCCCCACGGCCAGCAGGGGGCCGGCCGCCCCGCCGAGCGCGGCCCGCACGGCGAGGGCGGCGCCGAGGCCCGCGGCCGCGATCAGGTTGTGTCCGCAGGCGTGCCCGAGCCCGGGCAGGGCGTCGTACTCCATCAGCAGGGCGACGCGGGGCCCGGGGCTCTCGCCGGGCCGTTCCCCGGCTCGCGGGCCCGCCCCGGCCTCGGCCCCGGCCCCGGCCTCGGCGACGAAGGAGGTCGGCAGCCCGGCCGCTCCCGTCCGCACGCGGAAGCCCTCGCGGGCCAGTTCGCCGCTCAGCAGCCGGGCGGCCCGGTGTTCCTCGTACGCGGTCTCGGGCTCGCGGTGCAGGGCGAGGCTCACCTCCCACAGCCGGTCGGCGCGGGCGTCCACCTCCTGGCGGATCCGGGCGTACAGGGACTCCGGAGACGGTGGCATCCGGTCCTCCTCGGGTCGGCGCGGCCGTGCGCGGCTCTCCCGCGCTCCCCCGCGTCTTCCACCGCGGGCGCGTCCGACACCTCCGGCCGCCGCCCGCGCGGGGTTCGTACGCGGCGGGGCGGATGCCCGGCGGGCTCCGGGGTACGCGCCCGCCGAAGGCGCCCCGTGCGTCGAGGACCGGAAGAGGACCGCGCGGGCGCTCGCCGCCGGGTGTTGTGGCGGCACTGGTGTTCCCGCGCCGGGGAAGGAGGTCGCGATGAACAAGGGAAAGATCGTCTACAAGCCGGTGGGGCTCGCGCTCGGCACCGTGAGCGGTCTGCTGGCCGGCATGGCCTTCAAGCAGACGTGGAAGCTGCTGGGGCACGAGGACGACGCGCCCGACTCGACGGACGAGGACCGGGCGTGGAAGGAGATCCTGGTGGCCGCGGCCGTCCAGGGCGCGATCTTCGCGGTGGTCAAGGCCGCCGTGCAGCGCTCCGGGGCCGTCGCCACCCGGCGCCTGACGGGGACGTGGCCGGCCTGACGAGCACGTGGCCGGCCTGACGGACGTGTGGGCGGGGTGAGGGACGCGCGGGCGGACGCGCGGGGGTACGTGAGCGGGGCGAGGGCGCGCGGACGGAGCGCGGAGGTACGCGGGCGGGGTGAGGGCGCGCGGGCCGGGGTCAGCGGCTCCGGGCGGGGCCGACCCCGGCCGTACGGCACGTGCTCCGGTCACCTCGCCCCGCCGGGTTCCCGCGCGCCCTCCCGCGCCCCGGCCCGCCGCAGGGCGTGGAGCGCCGCCAGCAGGACCCCGATGTCGTCGAGGAGCACCGGGTCGGGCAGCAGGTCCGCCGGGCTGACCAGGTAGACCAGGGCGCCCCAGAAGAGGACCTTGCGGGACGCCGGGACGCCGGAGTCGGCGAGGAGTCCACGCGCCCGGAAGAGGCGTACGGCCAGCACGACCGCCACCGCCAGGGTGGCCGCGACGGCCACCGCCGCGACCGTCCACCAGAACGCGCTCGTGCCGTCCACCGGGCCACCTCCCTCTCCGGGCGCTCGGGGAAGGTGTGCCCCCGGACCCCGCCTCCATACCGCCGCCGCCTCCCCTGCCGCCCTCCCCCGTCGCCTCCCCGTCGTCGATCACACGAGATGGCTTTCACGTAATTATTGACGTATATGTCCGACAGGCGGAAACTGGAGTACGCCCTTCCGGCCGACCGGGCCGGTCCCGATCCCGATCCGCGGAGGCCCTCTCCGTGATCACCCCACCTCCGACCGACGCTTGCAGGGACATTCCACTGTCGGACCGCGTCCGGCCTCCCCGGGCGACGCCGATCCGCCGGAACCGCGGAAGGAGTCCCATGACCACCGGCCGAACCATCCGCAGCCGCGCGCTCGGCGGCCTGTCCGCACCGGAGCGCCCGACAGAGGTCTCCACCCACGAGGCGCGCACCCTGTCCGCCTCACTGTTCGAACGACTGGCCGAGCTCGACGAGGGCACCCCCGAACACGCCTATCTGCGCAACACCCTGATCGAGCTGAACCTGAGCCTGGTCAAGTTCGCCGCCCGCCGCTTCCGCACCCGCCCCGAACCGATGGAGGACATCGTCCAGGTCGGCACCATCGGCCTGATCAAGGCGATCGACCGGTTCGACCCCGGCCGCGGCGTCGACTTCTCCACGTTCGCGCTGCCGACCGTGGTCGGCGAGATGAAACGCTTCTTCCGCGACACCGGCTGGTCCGTCCACGTCCCCCGCCGCATGCAGGAACTCCGCATCGACCTGGCCAGGGCGGCCGACGCGCTCGAACAGACCTCGGGCCACCGCCCCAGCCGCGCGGAGCTGGCGGACCGGCTCCACCTGTCCGAGGCGGAGGTCGCCGAGGCCGAGCTGGCCGCCAACGCGTACAGCGCCCGCTCCCTCGACGCCCCCGTGGGCGACGCCGAGGACGACGCGCACGCCCCGGAGGGCACCGCGGGCCGCCGCACCGCCGTCACCGAACCCGCCTACGACCTGATCGACGACCTCGAATCCCTCCAGCCCCTGATCGCCCATCTCGACGACCGGGACCGCGAGATCCTCTCCCTCCGCTTCGGCCAGGAACTGACCCAGGCCGAGATCGGCCGCCGCGTCCACCTCTCCCAGATGCACGTCTCCCGGATCCTCGCCCGCATCCTCGGCGAACTCAGGACCGGCCTCCTCACCGACGACACGACGGCCGAGGGCGCCGGGGCGGCGGCCGGGGCGGCCGACCGCTGAGGACCTCGGCCCGCCGGCCGCCCGGAGGGCGGTCCGGGGTCACGGGGCGGCGTCGGAGTCCCGGCAGGTCATGTCGGCGGCCGGGCGCTCGCCCGTCAGGAGGAAGCGGGTGACCGTCCGGTCGCCGCAGGCGTTGCCGTTGGCCAGGTACATGCCGTGGCCGCCGTGGTCGACGGAGACCAGCCGGGCGCGGTCGCCGAGGGCCGCGCGCATCTTCAGGCCCTCGGCGTGCGGGGTGGAGGGGTCGCGCAGGCCCTGGATCATCAGGATGCCGGACGGCCCGTCGCCGGTGATCCGGACCGGCTTCTCCGCCGGGCCGCCCTTCCAGAAGGAGCAGGGCGTGACGTTCGCCGGCATGCCCGCGGTCAGCGGGTGCGCGGCGCGGCCGGCGGCGACGGCCCGCTCGTAGGAGGGGACCGAACCGCGCCGGCGGACGTCGTTGCAGATGACGCCGATGGTGACGGCCGCGTCCTCGTCGGGCATCGGGCCGGTGAGGGCGGCCGGCAGCACGGGCGTCTCGCCGGGGGGTGCGGGCCTGCCGGATCAGCCGGGCCAGGTCCGCGAACTGCGCGTCGGAGTAGAGGGCGTTCTGGAGGGCCTGGCGCAGCAGGTTCCCGGTGAGCGGCACCCCGGGGGTGGTCGTCGGCTTCGGCGCGCGGTCCAGGCGGGCGGCGAGGCCGAGGACGAGCGGGCGGACGTCCTCGGGCCGTTCGGCGAGCCGCGGCCCCGCGTCCGCCCGGTCCGGCCGCGCCGCCCAGGCCGCGAAGTCGGGGAACCTGAGCTCCGTGCCGTACGCCATCGCCCGCAGCCAGCCCTGCGCGACCGTCCTCGGGTCCGGGTCGCCGCTGCTGTCGAGGACGACGCGGTCGGTGCGGTGCGGGAACTCCTGGGCGTACCGGGCGGTGACGTACGTGCCGTACGAGACGCCCCACACGGAGACCCGCTCCGCGCCGAGCGCCGCCCGCAGCCGGTCCATGTCCCGCACCTCGTTGGCGGTGGTCAGGCCGCGCAGCTCGGCGCCGCCGTGCGCGGCGCAGGCGGCGGCGACCCGGCGGGAACGCCCGACGTTCTCGCCGATGGAGCCGTCGCCGGCCGGCCAGGCGCGCAGGGTCACCAGGTGGCGGTCCTCGGCGGCGAGCCCGCAGCGCGCCTTCACGCTGCCGCCGACCCCGCGCGGGTCGAACGCCACCAGGTCGTACGTCCCGCCCAGTTGCCCGCCGAGCGCCTCGCCCTTCGCGGTCAGCCGCTGGACCCCGGAGCTGCCGGGCCCGCCGGGCACGACGAACAGCGTGCCGCGGCGCGCCTCGGGCGCGGTGCCACGGATCCGGGCCACGGCCAGCCGGACCTGTCGGCCGCCGGGCTCGGCGTGGTCGAGCGGAACGGTCAACCGCGCACTCCTGGCCGAGACCGGCGGGGCCGCAGGGGGACCACGGGGAGAGGGCGGAGGCGGAGGGAGAAGGGGAGGCGGAGGCGGGGACGGACACGGTCGCCGGGGCCGGAGGAGGGACCGGCGCCATGGGGGCGACGGAGGCGAGGGCGGTGAGGGCGAGCGCTGCCGAAGTCGTCATGCGTACAGCCTTGTTGACGGTGCGTCGGCTCTCCATCCGGGAGGCGGGCCGGTACGGGGTGGGGGCGGCCCCCGGCCCGGCCCGGCCGACGGAGGTCCGCCGGGCCGGGAACGTGCCGGTTCCGTCCGGGCGCACGCCGGGAGATCATCCTCGGCATGACCGCACACCACACCGACACCACCGCCGTCGGCGCCCCCTCCCCCACCGCCGAGGCGTCCGGGACCTGGACGCTCGGCGACCGGACCGTCCGCCGCATGGGCTTCGGCGCCATGCGGCTGCCGCAGACCGGCGAGGCCCTGGTCGAGCACGCCGTCCCGAGGGACCGCGACCAGGCGATCGCCGTGCTGCGCGGGGCCGTCGAGCTCGGCGTCAACCACATCGACACCGCCGCCTTCTACTTCTCGCCGCTGCGCTCCGCCAACGAGCTCATCAACAGCGCCCTCGCGCCCGGCGGCCGCTACCCCGACGACCTCGTCATCACCACCAAGGTCGGCCCCGCCCGCGACGCCTCCGGCGCGTGGGCCGCGCACGCCCGCACCCCGCGGGCGCTGCGCGCCCAGGTCGAGGAGAACCTGCGCCAGCTCGGCCGCGACCACCTCGACGTCGTCAACCTCCGGATCGTCGGCCCCGATCCGGTCGCCGAACGCTTCGGCGCCCTCGCCGAACTCCGCGAGGCCGGCCTCATCCGCCACCTCGGCCTGTCCAACGTCAGGCCCGAACACCTCGAAGAGGCACGGCGGATCGCGCCCGTGGTGTGCGTGCAGAACATGTACGGGATCGGAGTGCGGCCGGAGGACGAGGCGTTCGTGCGCCGCTGCGGCGAACTGGGCGTCGCCTTCGTGCCGTTCTACGCGATCGCCGCCGGCGGCCGGGAGAAGGGAGCGGCCTCCGCCGAGCCCGCGGAGGTCCTGACCGTCGCCCGCGCCCACGGCGCGAGCCCCTCGCAGGTCCGGCTCGCCTGGACCCTGCACCAGGGCCCCCACCTGCTGGCCATCCCCGGCACCGGCGACCCCGCCCACCTCGCGGCCAACGTCGCCGCGGGCGGTCTGCGGCTGTCCGCGGAGGACCTGGCCCTGCTCGACTCCGCCCACCGGGCCCCCGTCAGACGGGCGGCATCAGATCGCTCTCGCTGACGGTGTACGTCAGCGGGGGGTAGACGAAGTCCGTCTCGTCGTTCTCCCGGCGCCGCATCCGGTAGAACTCGCGGCTCTGCGCGTCGTCGGCCACCGTGAGGCGCGCGCCCCGCGGGAGGTACGCCCGTCCGTCACGGAACCGGACGAGGGTCTTCGACGTCCGGAACGTAACGCCCAGCCACGGGTTGTCCACGGCCCGGGCGGCCGGGTCCAGCACGATCTTGTGCCTGAGCCGCCGGTTCGCCGCGACGGAGAACACGACGACGCCGTGGTGGGCGAGGGGGATCTCGAACTTCTCGCCGCCCCACCCCTTCCGTTCGAAGACCAGCTTCCTCGGCGGGCCCGCTTCGGGATTCCGGTAGCAGGAGAAGACGGCGATGAACGAGTCGTCGGCCAGGTCGAGGGCCTGGTCGGAGTGGCTGCCCATGGTGGCGCAGGCGTTCGTGTAGTTCTCGATGAGGGCGTTGTCGAAGCCGGCCGGAAGCGCCGCGCGTTCCTCGATCCACCGCGCCAGCCGTTCGTGCACCGCCCGGAAGCGCTGCGCCGGCGCGGCGTAGCGGGTGGTGGTCCGTACGAGGGGCACGCCGCCGGTCTCGTCGACCTTGGTGAGCACGGCGCCGCGGCGGCCCTTGCCCGTGTCCTCCAGGAGGGCCGACGCGGACAGTTCCGCGAAGAGGTTCTCCTCGGCCGGCAGGGCGTACGAGAGGATCTCGTCCGGGATCCTAGATTCGGGGGGCACGGTAGTCTCCGGTGTTCATGCTGAAGAGGAAGTCGTCGCCGTAATCGACGAAGGACGAGGTCCGGTTCTCCTCGGCGTACAGCCTGCGCAGCTCGTCCATGCCGTCCTCCGTGGGCGGCCCCAACTCCACTCGCCCGCCCGCCGTTTCGAGGAACGTGCGGCCGTCCTTGTGGACGGCCTCGGTGCTCGAACAGCGCACCACGTACCCCAGGCGGGTCGGGATCAGCTCGGCGTCCAGCGCCGAGGGCCGGATCTCGTGGGTGTACAGGCGGTTGGTGGACAGCGGCATGAGGAACACGGAGCCGGGGTGGAGCGTCACGGTGAACCGGGCGGGAAGCCCGGCCCCGTCCCCTCCTCCGACCGGCCTCTTTTCCCCGGCCGGCTCCCCTTCCCCGAGCGGCTCCTTGAGGCGGAAGTGGAGCCTGGTCAGCCCGCTGACGCCCTTCACGCCGTAGTCGAAGGCGTCGTCGGCCAGGGGCTCCAGCCCGTCGAGCCGGTCGTAGAACGTGCAGAAGGCCATGATGCCGTTGACGGGCATGTCCTTGGTCTTGTCGGCGTGGGACGAGATCCTGGCCTTGGACTGCTTGCGTCCGGCCGTGGCGGCGGTGTTGTGGTAGATCTGCGCGAGGACGTGATTGAGCGGTGCCTGGTTCCGGAAGACGGCGGCGGCCTCGCGGTTCAGCTCCTCGACGATACGGGTGTCGGTCGGCCGGAAGTTCTCGGTCGGCCCGGAGAGGTTCGTGGAGCACCGGAGCAGGCGGAAGCGCAGCTCGTCGCCGTTCCGCGTGACGGGCGTCAGGTAGATGCCGCTGCGGTGGGCCGTTCCCGGCTTGGTGGACTCCGTCAGGGACTGGAACTCGTGCTCCGCACGGATCCGCCCGAAGAGGCCGTCGCCGAGTTCGAAGAAGCGGCGGTAGTACACGCCGGCGCCGTGCGCGCGGAGGGGAACGCGGCCGGGGCCGACGGAGGGCCAAGGCCCGTCACCGTCCCCGCGCCGGCCGTCCGACAGCTCACGGACCACGAACACCCGCTCGGCCGCTTCCAGTCGACGCTCACTGGCGCCGGAGGCGCCGCCCCACAGGTAGACGGTCCTCCCGGCGAGGTCGAGCGAACCGGAGGCCAGCTCCTCCGGCGTGATCACGGTCCCGAAGAAGTCCCTGACCGCGTCGTCGTCCTGCGACGCCGACGGCGCGACCAGGACGTTCCCCGCCTCCTCGACGCAGGCCTCTGCCGGCTCTGCCGCGTACATCAGACGGTACCCGCCCTTCGCAGTTCTCGATGGATCGCCCGAAACCGTGGACATGGCAACGGCCCGTCTCCTTTCGTCTCCGTCGTGAAGCGGAGACGAAAGGAGGCGGACCGCCGGACCGTGATGCTCTCACGGGGGCTCGACGACGGGCAACGGAGTTCCGGTGCCCCGCCCGTCACCGCGACACGTCGACGGGCAGGGGCTCGGCCCCGGCGGCTTCCGCGACGACCGGCCCGGCGTCCTCGCCTCGCGGCCTTGTGGGAGGGGTTCGGTGGCGGCGGCGTTGTCGGACCCCGGTGCTAGCTTCACCGCCATGGCAAACCGTTCGTATCTCTACTCCGCCGACTCGATGCCGACCGAGGCGGAGAACCCCCAGCGGATCCGCTGCATATCCGAGCACAACTGGGACATCCCGCTCGCGCACAAGCTCCTGGTGGGGCGCGGGACGACGATCGTCCCGTCCATGATCTGGAACCCTCCGATCGGCATCGCCGCGGACTACGCCGAGGGGGCGGCCCTGCTCCGCGACCTCCTGCGCGTGGTCGGCGAGGGGCTGGCGGACGACGCCGAGTTCGCCGACTGCGTCACCCGGACCACGGCCCACCTGGAGAAGCAGCGGGCGAAGTACTTCGTCCTCGAAACCGGCGAGATCGTCTCGATGACGGACGACGATCCGGCGGAGAGCGTGCGGCGCCTGGTGACCGGGGACATTCCCGACGCCGTCGCCGAGGCCGAGGCGGCGATCGCCGGTCAGAACGACGAGTGGCTCGCCTCGGTCCGAGCCGACTGGCAGCGGCACTTCGCGTCCTTCTACAGCGAGGCGCTCTACTTCTCCTTCCCCGACTGACGGGACCCGGGGCGTGGTTCCGGGCCGGGGATCGCCTCCGGCCCGGCGGGGAGGTCGTCCTCCGCCCCTGAGCGGCCGGCGCCCGCCGGTCAGGGGGAGGAGAAGTACCTGCGGAGGAGCTGGGGGAGGTAGTCCGCCGTCGGTCCCAGGGCGGCGGCCGTCGCCGGCGAGGCGACGAAAGCGAGCGCGTCGAGCTCCGGCCCCGTCCCGTGGCCGTCCTGCGCCGCGCCGGCCCGTGCCCCGCCGTCCCGTGCCGGGGAGAGAGCCGCGTGTCGCCGGCGGACGAGCTCGCCGGACGTGGTGGGGCACAGGAAGTGGAAGCCGAGGCTGCCGAACCGCCGTCCCCGGGTCAGGGCCCACGGCCTCAACTCCTCGGAGGGGACACGGAGTCCGGTCTCCTCCAGCAGCTCGCGGGCGGCCTGCCGGCGCAGCTCGGCCGCGTCCAGGGCACCGTCGGACGCGGGCGGTTCGACCGCTCCGCCGGGAAGCGTCCAGCAGCCGGGGTTCGCCGTGTCGGGCGAACCGCGCCCGACCACGAGCCCGCTCTCCGTCGGCACGAGCACGGTGACGTACAGGGAGCCGGGAACGCGGCCGGGCGGACGGAGACGCCGCAGCGCCCGGTACCGGTAGGGCATCGGCGCCCACCGCACCGACAGCGGCCCGGCGGGCGGCCGGTCGACCCCGAGAACGGCGGCGACCGGCCCGTCGAACACGGTCGGGTTGCGGGCCAGGCTCTCCTGCCAGGCGCGCTCCACCTCGCTCTGTTCCCACGAGGTGAGTTCCGGACGCGCCTCCTCGACGAATCCGACGCCGATGTCGCCGTCGCCGTCGAGGCCGGGGGCGATGTCGAGGAACTCGACGGCGTGCGGGTCCGACATGGGTTCCTTCACCTTCCGGTCGTCCGGCTCGGCGCCGGTCCGCTGCCCCGTACACGGGCGTGGACAGGAGCATCTCACGGCGCACCGGGAGGAACGCCTCACGCGGACGGACACCGGTGAGGATCCCGGCGACCTTCCCGGGGACGTCGGGCCAGGGTGTGGACGAGGTGCGCCATGTCCCGCATCGGGGAGCGCCAGGACACGGCCCACTCCAGCTCGACCGCCGCCGCGTACGCGTCCCGGTCGGGCGCCCAGTCCTCCGGGTGGTCGGTGAAGATCCTCACGCCCTGCCGGCGCAGCGGCGTCAGTCCGTGTCCGGCCGCCAGGCGGTCGAGGTCCTCGGCGGTGTCGCCGCGGGTCTCCAGGCCGAGGCGGCCCGGGCTGGCGGCGGCGTCGCTCTCGATGAGGCGGCGGGCCGCACCGTGGTCGCCGGTGAGGGCCTCACGCACTCCGATGGCACGGCGGTTCTTGGCCAGGACGCTCAACAGCCCGCCCGGTGCGACGAGTTCGGAGAGACGGGCGATCGCCGTGCCGGGTTCCGCCAGATACATGAGCACGCCGTGGCAGCAGACCGCGTCGAACTCCCCCTCGGCGAACGGGAGGTCCTCGACTCCCGCCTCGACCAGCCGTACGCGGTCGCGGAGTTCGGGTCGTTCGGCGAGGCGGTCGGCCGCGGCGGCCGGCATGCGGGGGGATGGGTCGGCGCCGGTCACACGGTGTCCGGCGGCGGCGAGGCGCAGCGTCATCTCGCCGGCCCCGCAGCCCGCGTCCAGGATCCGTACCGGGGTCGGGGGCAGTTCGGCGCGGAGGCGGCGCTCGACCAGGTCGTGGCGGAGCCGGCCGCGCGCGCCGGCGGAGTGGTCGGCATACGCGGCGCCGACCGCGGCGAAGTCGGTCATCGCCGCCGTCCCGTCCCGGCGCGGGGGCGGTCGACCACGTACGGGCCGTCCGGCGCCGGGCGGGGGGCCGGGGAGAGGAAAGGGGCGGGACGAGGGCGCATCACGGCTTCCGAACGGGCGGGGCGGACGGGCGGGGCGGACGGGCGGAGAGAGCAAGCGGGCCGGGCGGGGCGGGGCGGAAAGCTCAACGACGCGGTTCCCCGTGCCGAGCACATCCGATTCGGACAGCGTTCGAACCCCGGCAGCAGGCGAAAGCGAGTTCGTTCCGCGTGCATCGATCCGTGCGGGGCGCGGTTCGCGCCCGATGCTCGGGTGGCCGAAACGCCGACGCCCGACGAGCCGGCGGGGCACGACGGGGAGACGGCGGGGGTGCGGCGGTGCTCACCCCTGGGGGTGGAGCGGCGCCGTCCAGTAGGCGCAGTACGGCCCGTCGCGGGTCGGTCTCCTGACGCCGTGCCAGAAAGCTGTGGCCCCGCAGAGGATCCGACGGACGGAGTGGTCACGCATGTCCCTGAAAACCCCATGGCGCCGCGCCGGGCACGCCGGCGTGGTGAGCGCCGCGGCACTGGCGCTCGTCCTCGGCCTGCCCGCGGTGGCGACGGCCGCCCCCGGCGATCTGGACCCCGCCTTCGACGGCGACGGCAGGGTCGTCACGGACCTGGGCGGCTTCGCGGGCGCCCAGGACGTGCTCGTACAACCCGACGGGAAGATCGTCACCATCGGGGACAGCTACTCCTCCGAGACCTCCGGCGACTTCACGCTGACGCGGTACAACCCCGACGGCAGCCTGGACACGACGTTCGGCGGCGACGGCGTCGTCACCACCGATTTCGTCGGCGCCAACAACGACGAGGGCCGGGGCGTGGCCCTGCAGCCCGACGGGAAGATCGTCGCGGTCGGCGGCTCCACCGACTGGGGCGGCAACGGCGCGTGGGCGGCGGCCCGTTACCTGCCCGACGGCAGTCTCGACACGAGCTTCGGCGAGGGCGGCCGGGTGCTCACCGAGATCGACGTCGACGCGATCGAGACCGCCGAGGCGGTGGTGGTGCAGCCCGACGGGAAGATCGTCGCCGGCGGGTCGAGCAACGGCGTGTGGTCGCTGGTGCGCTGGGACTCCTCCGGCGTCCCGGACCCGGCCTTCAGCGGGGACGGCCGGGTCACCACCGCCCTCGGCCCCACCTGCTGCCACGGGGTCAACGACCTGGCGCTGCAGGCCGACGGAAAGATCGTCGCCGCCGGACGCGCCGCCGGTCTCACCGTGACCCGCTACAACCCCGACGGCGGCCTCGACACGACCTTCGACGGCGACGGCATCGTCACCACCGGCGCCGGGTCCGGCGAGGGCGTGGCCCTGCAGTCCGACGGCCGGATCGTCGTCGCAGGCAGGGACGGCAACGCCTTCCTGGTCTCGCGGTTCACCACCGGCGGCGCCCCGGACCCGAGCTTCGACGGCGACGGCCGGGTCATCACGTCCTTCGGTCCCGAGGACGGCGGCGCCTCGGGCGTGGCCCTGCAGTCCGACGGCCGGATCGTCGCGGCCGGCCACTACAACGGCGACTTCGCGCTGGCGCGGTACAACACCGGCGGCGGCCTGGACCCGGACTTCGGCGGCGACGGGCGGGTGACCACCGACTTCGGCGGACCCGACGACGCGGCCGCGCAGGTGGCGCTCCAGGCCGACGGCAAGATCGTCGCCGCCGGGCTCGCCGGCACCGTCGGCAGCTTCGAGGCCCACCGCGGGCTGGCCCGCTACCTGGGCGGGGGCGGCACCGAGCCGCCGGCCGGAGCGGACGTGTCGGTGACGAAGACCGGGCCGAGCGCGGTCAGCATCGGTGACACCGCCACGTACACCGTGCGCGTGACGAACAACAGCACCACGACCGCGGCGACGAGCGTCCAGCTCACCGACGTCCTGACGGGCACGGCCACCATCCTGTCGGCCACCACCGACCGGGGCACCTGCACCACGGTCCCGGGCCGGGTCACCTGTGCGATCGGCACGCTCAACCCCGTCGGTGGCCCCTCCGGCTCCGCCGCCACGGTGACGATCGTCGCCGAGCCCTCGCGCACCGGCACCCTCACGGACACGGCGACGGTCACCGCGGCCCAGACCGACCCGGCGACGGGCAACAACACCGCGAGCCGCACCACGACGGTGAACAACAACCGCGGGTGCACCCTCATCGGGACCAGCGGCGCCGACACCCTCAACGGCACGTACGGCGCCGACGTGATCTGCGCCCTCAGCGGCAACGACACCGTCAACGCGGGCTTCGGCAACGACACGGTCCACGCCGGGCCGGGCAACGACCGGGCGGACGGCAGCTACCACAACGACACGCTGATCGGGGGCCCGGGCGCCGACACGCTGCTCGGCAACTACGGCTACGACTCGCTCAACACCGTGGACGGCGTGGGCGGCAACGACACGGCGAACGGCGGGTACAACACGGACACCTGCACCACGGACTCCGGCGACGTCCGCGTCAGCTGCCCCTGACCGCGCGCCCGGCCACGCGCCCGAACGCGCCTGGTCGTGCCCCTGCCCCCTCGCCCGATCACGCTCCGGGCCGTCGCGGCGCACCGCGGCGGCCCGGCCGGCCGTGCGGCCGGTGGCCGATCCAGCGGTCAGGCCCCTCGGCCGCCGGATCCGCCGTGTCCGCCGGATCCGCCGTGGGGGCGGTCTTCCAGGAGGGCGCAGACGAAACGTTCCTCGACCGCGCGCAGGCGGGCGAGCAGGGCGGGGTCGAGGGGGACCTGGCTGGTGACGGAGACGGTCACGGTGCGCCGCCCGTCGCGGGTGGCGGCGGCGAACTGGGTGTACCCCGGGGTGTTGCCGGTGTGGCCGAGGACCGTGCCGCAGCGGGTGGCGTACCGGAAGAGGCCGAGGCCGACCGCGTTCTCGCCGGGTCCGGCCGGCTGGGACTCGCCGGGGACGAACCGGCGCTGCGCGTGCCGGGTGGGCGGGGAGAGCAGCGTGGGGCCGGTGTAGCCGCCGATGAAGGCGCTCAGGTCGGCCGGGGTGGAGACGATTCCGCCCGAGGCCCACGCGCCGGAGGCGCTGACCGCCTCGCTGACGTCCTCCGGTTCTTCGCCGGGGGCCGTGGCGTACCCGTGGAGGAAGGGGCGGGGCAGCCGGAAGCCGGAGGGGAGGCTGGTGTCGCGGAGGTCGAGCGGGCGGTACACCAGCTCGCGCAGGAGGTCCTCGTAGCGCCGTCCGGTGGCCTGTTCGGCCATCAGGGCGACGGCGATGTTGTCCGAGTTGGAGTAGGCGTAGCGGCTGCCGGGCGGGAAGGCGAGGCCCTGGTCCGCGACGAAGTCCAGCAGGCGCCGGGAGTCGAAGCGGTGCCGGGGGTCGGCGCGGACGATCGCCTGGAACCGCTCGCTGCGGCTGAAGTCGGGCAGACCGCTGGTGTGCTGGAGGAGCTGGCGCAGGGTCACGGCGTGCCAGGCCCTCGGCAGGCGCGGCAGGCGCTCGCCCAGGGTGTCGTCCAGTTCCAGCGCGCCCCGGTCCACCAGGCCGAGGGCCACGGCGCCGCTGAACGCCTTGGCGACGCTCGCGATCCGCATGTGGTCGTGGGCGCGGGGCGGGCGGGCGCTGCCGGTCTCGGCGGTGCCGGCGCGGTAGACGCGGGGCACGCCGTCCCTGGTCAGGACGGCGATCGCGCCGGGCGGCCCGCCGGGAGCGGCGACGAGATCGGCGAGGGCGCGCCGCAGTTCCCGCTCCGAGGTGCCGGTGCCGTACGGGGCGGCGGGGGCGGGCCCGGTGGCGTCGGCGCGCGGGGCGGGCCGCTCGCCGGCGGTGGCGTACGGGAGGACGGGGCCGGTCAGCGCGGCGGCGAGGAGCAGGGCGGTGACGGCGGCCCGGCGCGGCCGGTACGGGTGCGGGGCCGGGGCGGATCGGGGCATGCGGAACCTCCTGGACGGGCCGGCGAACGGACGCGCCGGCCCGTCCAGCTTCGGCGCGCGGCTCCCGGAGCGCCGGTCCGGAAGCCCGTTCCTGCGCCACCCGGCGTACCGGAACCCCCGGCGGGAAGGCTTCGGCGCTCCCGTCACCGCGCCGATCGGGGCGGCGACGGGGGCGGTGGGGCGAACGTCTAGCGTGGGCCGCATGAGCACGACGCGGATCTCCCTCCTCCCCGTACGGGCCCCGTCCGGGGGAGCCGCGCCGCTCGCCGACCTCCCTTCTCCTCTCCCCCGCCGCCTCCGCTCGCCCTGTCTCGCCAGAAGGACCCGTACCGTGCTCGTCGCCCGTTCCGTCGCCCTGTTCGCCGTCGCCGCCCTGTTCGAGATCGGAGGGGCCTGGCTGGTGTGGCAGGGGATCCGCGAGCACAAGGGCTGGATCTGGATCGGCGCCGGCGTCATCGCGCTCGGCCTGTACGGCGTGGTGGCCACCTTCCAGTCCGACGACGACTTCGGCCGCATCCTGGCCGCGTACGGCGGGGTCTTCGTCGCCGGGTCGATCGCCTGGGGCATGGTCGCCGACGGCTACCGCCCCGACCGCTTCGACGTCATCGGCGCTCTGGTCTGCCTCGCCGGCATGGCCGTCATCATGTACGCCCCGCGCGGTCACTGATCACCCCCGGGTCCGGCCCCCCTTCACTGGGACGGGTGATGTACGGGGTCCTGGCGCTACCTCTCGCGGCGGTGGGCCGTTGGGGTGCGGTGACGCCTTTGCAGTGACGGTTCTGCAACGGGGACCTGCGGGTTCCCGGCAGGATCCGGCGGCCCGCGGGCCGGCGTCGCGACGGTGAGGTCGATCCAACGGTGGGAGTGGCGCACGTGTGGGCAGCAGGCCAGGGTGACGGTGTCCGGTTCGCGGAGGCCGCCCACGGGCGCCGCGGACCGATCGAGCCGAGCGGGTCGATCGGTCCGGTCGACCCGGTCAGCCCGGTCAGCCCGACCAGTCCGACCGGAACGACCAGTCCGACCGGGACGACCGGGACGACCGGTCCGACCGGAACGACCGCTCCGGCCGTGTCTCCCGGTATGACCGAGCTGATCGGTCGGGAGTTCGAACTCGCGGCGCTGAGGGCGGCCCTGGCGGTGTGCCGGCTCGTCACCGTGACGGGCGCGGCCGGGGTCGGGAAGAGCCGGCTGGCGCTGGAGGCGGTCGCCTGCGCGCGGGGCGGTCCGCGGCAGGCCGCGGTGCGTGTCCGGTGGCACGACGGCGTCCCCGTGGGGCCCTGGGCGCCGGCGGCACGGATCGCCCGGGCGCTGGACGCGGCGACCGGCGCGACGGGCGGGCACGGGGCCCCGGACCTGGCGTCCGCCGTACGGTCCCTGCCGGGCGGCGGGCTGCTGCTCGTCCTGGACGACGTCGATCCCGTGCTCACCGAGTGCGCCGGGCTGGTCCGGTCGCTGCTGCGGGACGTACCGGCCCTGCGGGTCCTGGTCACGGCGCGCCGGCCGCTGGGGCTCGGCGGCGAGCACGTGCTGCGGCTCGGCCCGCTGGCGTCCGATGCCCCGCCGGGCGGCCGCTCGCCGGCGGCGGAGCTGTTCCACGCCCTGGCGGCCCGGCAGGGCCGGAGGGAGGAGCCGGACCACGGGGCGGTCGACCGGGTGTGCGCGCTGGTCGAGGGGGTGCCCCTGGCGCTCGAACTGGCCGTGGCACAGCTGGCGGACGTCAGCGTGGACGGGCTCGCCGACCGCCTGCGGGGCGGGCAGTGCTGGCTGTCGGCCCCCGGCACGCCCCTGAGGCGCCATCGTTCGGTCCGGGCGTCGATCGGCGCCGTGCACGCGCTGTGCGACCCGGCCGTCCGTACGGTCTGGCGGCGGCTGAGCGTGTTCGCGGGCGCCTTCACCGAACAGGCCGCGGTCTTCGTGTGCGAAGGGGCCGGGCTCTCCTCCGCGGACGTCCCTCCCGCCCTCGCCGAGCTGAGCGCGGTCGGTGTGCTCCGGGCCCTCGGCGAGACCGGCCCCGTCCCCGAGCCGCGCTATCTGATGGCCCGCGCCGCCCGTGACTTCGGGGCCGAGCGCCTCGCGGCGGCGGGCGAGTCCTCCGCGGGGCGGGCCCGGCACGCCCGGCACTGCCGGAGCACGGCGGTGGTCGCGGAGACGCTGTGGAACACCGGTCTCCAGCAGCAGGCCGTACGGCTCGTCCGCGACGCGCTCGACGGCGCCGGCGAACTCGCCGGCTTCCTCGGCCACGCCGTCCGGCACCCCGTCCACGCCGAGACGGCCGTGGAGACCGTCCTCCACCTCTGGTTCTGGTGGGCGGCGCAGAACCGCGGCGCGGAGGGCGCCGCCCGCCTCCTCGCCCTGCTCCCCCTCCTGCCCGAGGACAGTCCCCTGACGGCCCGCGGCCAGTGGCTGGCCGGCTGGCTCGCCGCCGACGCGGACTCCGCCACCGCCCGTCACCTCCTGGGCCTCGCCTGGCCCGCGGCCGTGCTCGCCGGGGACGACGCGCTCGTCGGCCGCATCGCGCACGCGCACGGCACGCTCGCCTGGAAGCGGCACGATCCGGCCGCGGCCGCCGCGTACTACCGGCAGGCCGCCGACACCGTCCCCGAGCACGCCCCGGGCGGCCCCGGTCCCATGGTCAGCCTCGCCGCCCTGGCCGTCGTCCAGGCGCACACCTCCCCCGCCCTGGCCGCCCGGACCGCGCGCCGGGCCCTCGCGCAGCCGGCCGGCTGCCACGACACCTGGGCCACGGCCCTCGCCCACTACGCCCGGGCCCTCGCGGACCACCGCGCCGGCCGGACCGGTCTCGCCCGCCGCCGGGCCCAGCGCGCCCTGGCGCACCTCGGGGCCCGGCTCGACGCCCCGCAGGCGCGCACCGCCCTGCGCCGCCTGCTCCACCACATCGACCACGGCCGCCCGGACCGCGCCACCCGGCCACCGGGCCCTCCGCGCGCGCTCCCGGCCGCGGCACCCGCGGTCCTCGGGACCTCGCGCGTCCGGTGAAGAGCGTGACGGTACCAGCGGCAAAACCGGTGGGCGAAGGGTTTCACGGACCGTCAGAGTGACCGGCGACGAGACGCCGACCCTTCCGAGCGGAGCACTGAACCATGTCCACCCTGCGCGTCACCGCCGAAGTCCTCACCGTCCATCCGCACCCGAACGCCGACGCCCTCGAACTGGCGCAGGTCGGGCTCTACCGGGCCGTGGTCGCCAAGGGCGCCTACCGCACCGGCGAGACCGCCGTGTACATCCCGGAGCAGGCCGTGCTGCCCGCCGCGCTCGTCGCGGAGCTGGGGCTCACGGGGCGACTGGCCGGGAAGGCGTCGGACCGGGTCAAGGCGGTGCGGCTGCGCGGGGAGCTGTCGCAGGGGATCGTCTGCCGGCCCGCCGCGCTCGCCGGCGTCGACCTCGACCGGGCCGCCGCCGACGGCACCGACTTCGCGGAGCGGCTCGGGATCACCAAGTGGGTGCCGCCGATACCGCCGACCATGAGCGGGGACGTCGAGGCCGCCCCCGACCTGCTCCCCTGGGTCGACATCGAGAACCTGCACCGCTACCCCGGCGTCTTCGAGCCCGGTGAGGAGGTCGTCCTGACGGAGAAGGTCCACGGCACGGCCTGCCTGCTCACCTACGTCGCCGACGGCGGACGGCTCCACGTCTCCTCCAAGGGCTTCGGCGCCAAGGGGCTCGCCCTGCGGGAGGACCCGCGCAACCTGTACTGGCGCGCCGTGCGCGGCCACGGGCTGCCCGCCGTCGCCGAGCGGCTCGCCGCCCGTCTCGGGGCCACCCGGATCGGCCTCTTCGGCGAGGTCTACGGCTCCGGCGTCCAGGACCTCGGGTACGGCGCCGACGCGCGCGGCGAGCGCGTCGGCTACGCCCTCTTCGACGTGTCGGCCGAGATCGACGGCCGGGTCCGCTGGCTGGACCCGGCCGAGGTCCTGGAGCCGGGCGAGGTGCCCCTCGTACCGCGGCTGTACGCGGGGCCGTACGACCTCGACACCGTCCTCGCGCACGCGAGCGGCGCCGAGACCGTGTCCGGGCGCTCCGCCCATCTGCGGGAGGGCGTGGTGGTCCGGCCGGCCGTCGAGCGGTACAGCCCGGTCACCGGCGGCCGCGCCGTCGCCAAGGCGGTCAGCCCGGCCTACCTCACCCGCAAGGGCGGCACCGAGTACGAGTGACCCGGCCGCCGGGCGCCCCCGACGGGGCGGCCGGCCGCTCCGGTCGCGTCCCGCCCGTGTCCTACCGCCAGGTCGCGGTGTCGGGGTCGACGCCGTGGGCGCGGGCGGCGGCGTCGATGACGCGGCGGAACCAGGCGGCGAGGCCGGGCCGGACGGCGTCGTAGTGGGCGGCGAAACCCGGATCGGTCTCGTACGTGCGGCCGAGGCAGACCTGCATCTCCCGGCTGAGGGGGAAGTACGAGGCGGTGAAGAGCGCGCGGTGCCGTTCGGCGAGCCGGTTCGCCTCGGGGCCGCCGGGGGCGGCGCCGGCGTCCATCGCGTCCGCGAGGGCGCGTTCGAGGCCGGTCATGGCGTCGGCGACGGCCCGCCACTCCTCCGGGCCCCGGGAGGCGGAGCGTTCGGCGTACTGCCGCCACTGCGGCGTGTCCCCGTAGCGCCGCCGGGCCCGGGCGGTCCACTCCGGGTCCCAGCGCGGGCCGAAGAGCGCGGCCTGCTGTTCGGCGGTCAGCAGCAGGCCGCGCTCGTGGGCGTCGATCATCCGGTCCAGTCCGGCGCCGAGCCGCTCCAGGCGCTCGATCCGTTCGGCGACCTGGGCGCGCTGGGCGCGCAGCGCGCCGGCCACGTCCGCGGCCGAGTCGTCCAGGACGGTCCGGATCCTGTCCAGGCCGAGGCCGAGCTCGCGGTAGACGACGATGCGGTGCAGGCGTTCCAGGTCGCCGGCGGTGTAGAGCCGGTACCCGCCGGACGTGCGCAGCGACGGCCGCGCCAGGCCGATCTCGTCCCAGTGGTGCAGGGCGCGGACGGTCACCGCCAGGCGGGCCGCGACCTGACCCACGGTCAGGCCAGCGCTGTCCGTCGTGCTGTCGTCGTCGGCGATATCAGTCATGCTTCCCATGGTCGCCGGATGCGCCGGCCGGCGGGGTGATCCCCATGGCCGCGAGGTTCCGCGCCTCCTGGCTGTCCGGGTCGAAGGGCTTCGCCGCGGTGACGACGATCCGGGCGTTCTCGGGGGTGATCACCTCCACGTCGCGGGTGTTCCAGGGGGTGTCCCGCGGGTCGCCGACCGCGTCCGGGCGCACCGCCCGGCAGGCGGCGACGAGCGGGTCGATCTCGCCGAGCACGCACGCGAAGGAGAAGCTCATCGCCGGCGGCTCCTCCGGCACGCTCTCCGCCGCGACGAGGAGCACGTCCTGGAACGCCCACCGGCGCAGGTGCACCAGCGTGCCAGGGATGCCGAACAGTTCGAAGAACCCGAGTCCGCGCGTCCAGAAGTCCACCGACTCCGCCAGGTCGCTCGTGGGGATCGTCACGAACGCGGGCATCCCGTAGATGCCGCGGAACGGCTCCGGGGGGACCGCGTCCGGGCCGGGGTCGGGGACGGGGCTGATCTCGAACGCGTCGTAGTGGTCGCTCATGGGCCCCACTCTTCAGCCTCACGCGGCGTGAGGGTCAAGTCCGTTCCCTGGCCGGTCCGCGCGGGCCCGCCGGCCTCCCCGCCCGAGGGCCGGGAGCCGTTTCCTCCCGGGCGGGCCCGCCGGCCTCCCGCGCCTCGCCCGGAGCGGCGCCGCGCCCGGCCGTCCGGTCCACCGACCGCCGCGGCACGCGCGGGGCGCCGTTCTCCGGCACCCCGCGGTGCGCG
This sequence comes from Streptomyces sp. NPDC035033, assembly GCF_040636735.1. Taxonomy (NCBI): domain Bacteria; kingdom Bacillati; phylum Actinomycetota; class Actinomycetes; order Kitasatosporales; family Streptomycetaceae; genus Streptomyces; species Streptomyces sp. NPDC035033. The sequence continues at coordinate 73,805 of NZ_JBEZUZ010000012.1, forward strand.
GCGAGCGCGGGGCCGTTCAGGCGGTGCGCTTCGCCCGGGCCGTCGTCCTCGTGCCGATCTCGTGCTCCCGCCGTGCGGCCTCCAGGAGCCTGGCCCAGGAGTGGACCGTGGGCCGGCGCTTCAGGAGGGCGCGACGCTCGCGTTCCGTCATGCCGCCCCACACGCCGTGCTCGATCCGGCGGTCGAGCGCGTACGCGAGGCACTCGGCGCGCACCGGGCAGCCGGTGCACAGCGTCTTGGCGCGGTTCTGGGCCGCTCCCTCGACGAACAGCTCGTCCGCACTCACCGTCCGGCACAACCCGGACGCCATCCAACTTCCTTCCACGAGCCCCCACTTTCCCCGCACGCCGCCCCTGTTCCGCCCGCGGCGTTCCACAGAGCAGGCACGCTACGGAGGCACGTGCCGCAGGTCTACAACTCGCACCGCGCTTCGCTCCATCGGGTGACACCGACCGTCGAAGGGCCGTGGCCGGAGAGCTGACGGCACTTCACGCGCGGGGCGGCCCGGGGGTGGTGGGCTGGTCTACGGTGGGAGCGGACGTCCGTTCAGAAGGCTCCGGCCGACCGGAAGGAGAGCCCGTCATGGGTGCCCTGCCCCGCTCCGACGAGCCCGGGATCCCCCGTACCGCCAACGCGATCGCGGCCGCCCTCACGCCGGGCCGGAAGGGGGCGTTCCTGGAGGAACTGCTCGCCGCCCAGGCGGGCGACGAGCAGTTGGCCGTGATGGAGCGCTGGCACCTGCGGGCGGTCGCGGACACCCGTCGCACGGACGCCGACCGCGCCCAGGCGGCCGCGCTGCGGACCGGCGACCGCGGCGGGGTGCGCGCCCTCGACGACGTCCTCGGCTCGCTGAGCGGGGCCTGGTGAGCCACGGCTTGACCGATCAGGCCGCCGCGGTCCTCTCGGCCATGTCCGCCAAGGCGCCCGAGACCTTCGCCGCCACCGTCCGGGTCCTGGCCGCCGTCGTGGCGGCGCACGGGCGGGGCACCGTGCCGCCCGGGGCGAGCCCCACCGACCGGTGGGGCGATGTGTACGACCTCGACGTCCCCGGTCACCCCGTGCTCGTCGAGTGGTTCACCGGGGACCCGGACGCGGTGACCGTCACCCGGGTCACGTGGTTGGAGGGCGTCCCGTAGCCCCGTCCGCCGAGGGGTTCCGGTACGTCCTCCGGCCCTCGCCGTCCCGGCCGGCGGCCGGGCGCGGCGCGGTCCGGCGAGGGCCCCGGGGCGGCGGGCGGGCCTGGACCCGCTGCCCCCGGCCGGGGCCGCGGCCCTCGGAACCCTCCTCGCCGGCCGGCTCGGCCGCCTCGAACCGCCGGCGCCGGGCCGGGACCGGCGGGATTGAAGCGAACGCGGCCGGGTAGCGGCGGTCTCGTACGGAAAGCGACCCACGCCGCTGCCGGAGACCGGGCGTGCCGGCGGTACGACAGCGGCCGGAAAGGGGTGTCCGCCATGACGGACGAGGCCATGGGCGACGAGGTGTACCAGCCGACGGACGGGAACGAGGAGCAGGAGGACGCGGCGGCCCTGGACCTCCAGAACACCCTGGACGAGAACGACTACGACGACGTGCTCGACCAGGGGTACTCGCCCCCGGAGAGGCCGCTCGGCGTGGAGAAGGCCGGGACGACCGCCGGGGAGCAGCGGGAGGGCGAGACCCTCGACGAGCGGCTCCGGGAGGAGGTGCCCGACGTCGGCGCCGGGGCCGGCGCGGACGCCGACGGTGTCGGCGACCTGCCGGGAGGCGACGGAGAGCCCCTCGACGGCGAGGTCGGCGACCGCAGGGCCGGGCGGCTCGTCGCCCCGGACGAGGGGGTGCGGGAGGACGTCGACCAGGCGCCCCTGGCCTCGGACGTCGGCATCGACGGCGGCGCGGCGGGAGCGGAGGAGGCGGCGGTGCACGTCGTACCCGATCCGGACGCGGCGGAGACCTGACGGCGCGCCGCGGACAACGGCGTACGGCCGCGTCGCGGGGCGCCCGCGCTTTTGCCGGATCGGCAACACGAGTGGCCCGGCGGGGAGGGGCTGCGTCACGGTGGGGCCATGCCTGACGACATCGCAGCAGCGCCCTTCCCGTCCGACCGTTCGCCGTCCGGCGGCTCCTCGTCCGACGAGGGCTTCACCGAGGGTTACGTCGGTGATCCCGCCGTGCGGGAGGAGTGGGACAACCGGTACGCCGAGCGGCAGCGGCTCTGGAGCGGGCAGCCCAACGGGGCGCTCGTGGCGGAGGTCGCCGGCCTCGCTCCCGGGCGGGTGCTCGACGTCGGCTGCGGCGAGGGGGCGGACGCCATCTGGCTCGCCCGCACCGGCTGGGACGTGACCGCCCTGGAGGTCTCGGGGGTGGCGCTGCGGCGGGCGGCCGCGCATGCCCGGGAGGCCGGCGTCGGCATCCGCTGGGTCCACGCCGGACTGGCCGAGGCGGCCCTCCCGCCCGCCTCCTTCGACCTGGTCTCCGCGCAGTACCCGGCCCTGCCGCGCACCCCCGGCTCCTCGGCCGAGCGGGCGCTGCTCGCGGCAGTCGCCCCCGGGGGCGTGCTGCTGCTCGTCCACCACGCGGGCATGGAGACCCGCTCCGCGTCCGACGGCGCCTTCGACCCCGCCGACTACGTCTGGCCCTCGATGGTCGCCGCGCTCCTCGACGACGACTGGCGGGTGGAGGTGGACGAGCAGCGGCCCCGCGTGGTTCCCGAGGGCGGCGCCGGCGCCCACCACGCCCACGACGTCGTCCTGCGGGCCCGCCGGCTGCGCTGACGCGGGCGGCACCGCCCGGGCCGTCGCCGTGACCGCGTCCGTGTCCGTGTCCGCGTCCGCGTCCTGTCAGCGGGGGAGGTCGCGCAGGTCCCGGACGTACCGGTCGAGCGCCGTGCCGCGCGCGGCGGGGGGCGGGACGGCGGGGGTGAATCCGGCCCGCCGGGCGACGGCCGCGGAGGCGGGGTTCGCCGGGTCGACCTGGATCACCGCCTCGTCGCCGCCCTCCGCGGCCGCGTACCGGACCGCCAGGAGGACCGCCCGGGTGGCCAGGCCCCGGCCCCTCCAGGCCGGGTAGAGGCCGTAGGCGACGTTCACCTGGCCGGGCGCCAGGCCGTCCGCCGCGAACCGCAGGTCGACCGTGCCCGCGAGGGTGCCGGCGGCGCCCGCCCTGATGCCGAAGGCGCGGAGCGGTCCGGCGGTCTCCCACTGCTCCCGGCAGTGCCGGAGGTACGCCTCGACGCCCTCGCGCGTCCCGGGGCCGCCGTTGAGCCAGCGGACCAGGGGCTCGTCCTCCCCCGCGAGGTGCGCCTCCGCGTCGTCCGGGCACAGCGGCGTCAGCGTGATCGTCCCGTCGGCCGGTGTCACTTCGCGCATCCGCCGATTCTCGGCGCCGGAGCGGCGGCGCGCCATCGGTTTCCGCCGGGCCGGGCCCGCCCTCCGGGCCGGTCCGCGGGACCGGGCGGACCGAAGCCCCGGCGGACTTCCTCCACACCTGCGACCACCACCGCCGCCCCACCGCAGCCGCGGGTCGACACACCTAGCGGGGGCCCACCCCCTGGACCTTCGGGGTCGGGGCGGGGCGGGCGCGGGAGAGCTTCGCGGCCGTGCCGCGGGCCGTTTCGAAGGCCGTGACCGGGTCGCCGTCCTTGCGCCAGGGCTGGGCGCCGCACCACGGTCCGATCAGGCGGAACTGCTCCAGGGCGGGCGCGTACAGCATCGCCCGGAGCATGTAGTGCGCCAGCAGGTGGCGCAGGGCCGGCAGGCGCTCGTCGTCGGGCGCGACGTGCTCGAACGAGGCGGCGACCCGCTTCAGGAAGATCCTCGTCAGGGGCGTAGCGGGCAGCGCGGGGGCGCCGGGGCGGTCGGTGAGCTCGTTCAGCGCGTGCAGGTAGATCCCGGCGAGCGGGCTGCCGGGCGGGGCCTTGCGGACCGCCCGGCGGGCGAAGCGCAGCATCCGCCGGTCGCTGCCGAACCACTTGGCGCACCAGTACTGGAGGGCCTGCCAGTGCCCCTCGTAGTGGTGGGGCGCGCGGGCCACGAGCTCTTCCCAGAGCGGCCTGAACCGCGCGCGGTCGTACTGCGCCCCGCGTGCCGCCGTGATCATGACGACCCAGGGGCCCGGGTTCGCGGGGTCGAGCAGTGCGGCCCGCCGCGCCTCCTCGATCGCGGCCGGGAGCATGGCGCGGAAGCGGTCCATGTCCGAGGACAGGACCTCGTGGGCGTACCCGCTCCCCCGGATCTCCCAGGCGCGGTGGACCATCATGCTCGCGTGGAGGGTGGCCGCGTCGCAGTTCCCGGGCTCGGCGGCGCGCCAGGCGTCGAGCCAGGCGTCGTCCTCCCGGGCGACGTGCTGCAGGAGTTCGAGCCGGTCCCAGCGCTCGTCCCAGTCCTCGCCGGCCGCCCGGACGTACCGCTCGGCCGGTTTCCAGTCCCCCGCCCACGCGGCGTCGGCGACGGCCTGCCGCTCCTCCGCGCGGTGCGCCGGCGCGGGCGGGCCAGCCCGCCGGGGGTCCAGCGCCTCGCGGGGCGGGAGGCCGTAGGCGGGGGCGACGAAGTGCTCTCCGACCCAGCGCTCGACGTTCCGGGGGGTGAGGAAGAGGCGGTAGAGCGCGTAGGAAAGCGCGCCGACCAGGGCAGCGAGGAAGAGGGTCACGGCGGGGAATCATCCCCCCTTCGGTCACTCTCCGCAATAGTTCAGGCCAACGAAAGGGGGAGGTCAGGGCACGGTTCGGGGGTCCGCTCGCCGGCCGACGCAGCGGTCGGTGACCGTCGGCGAACACCCCGGCGGCGGACACGGCCCCCGAACTCCCGCGCGTCCGTCCGGAGTTCGGGGACGGGCCGGGTCAGCCGGTCGTGCCGTCGAGCATCTCGCGCAGGATGTCGAGGTGGCCGTTGTGGCGGGCCGTCTCCTCGGTGAGGTGGAGGAGGATCCAGCGCAGGTCGACGCGGAGGCCGCCGCGGACGGTGCCCTCGGCCTTGGTGTCCAGGCTGTGGGCGGCGGCCAGTTCGCGGTACCGGACGCTCTGTTCGGCGTACTCGTCGAGGAGCCGCGCGAGCGGGAAGTCGACGGCGATCCGCATCTCCCGGTCGGGGTCCTCCTCGGTCCAGGGGCCCTGGTCCTCCTCGCCGAGGAAGACCACCTGGAACCAGTAGTACTCGACCCAGCGCAGGTGGTTGATCAGTCCGCTCAGGGTCATCAGCGGCGAGCCCGGCAGGAGCGCCTTGCGGGCGTTCTCCTCGGAGACGCCCGCGCACTTGGCGCGGGCGGTGTCGCGGGCGTAGTCGAGGAACGTGGTGAGCTGGGTGCGCTCGTCCCACGCGGGCGGCGTGTCGTCGATCTTGGTCGTCATCGCACGAAGCGTCCCCGATCCCGTGGCCGTTGTCGAGGCGTTTTACGGGGGCCGGGCGGTAGACGGCGACGGAGCCGGCCGGTGCGCCGCGCCGCTTCCGCCGGTGGTGAACAGCGGCCCGGACGGGCGCGGGCGGTGCTTACGGTCGGGGCATGACGACAGTGACGACACGCACGGTCACATATCCGGCCGACGGACTGACCATGGTCGGCCACCTCGCCCTCCCGGCCGGTGACGGCCGCCGGCCGGCGGTGCTGCTGGGGCCCGAGGGGCCGGGGCTGAACGACTTCCAGCGCAGCCGGGCCGACGCCCTGGCCGAGCGGGGGTACGTGGTGCTGGCCTTCGACATCAACGGCGGACGGTGGCTCGGCGACCCCCAGGAGATGCTGGCGTGGGCGACCCCCCTGCTCGCCGATCCGGACCGGATGCGGGCCATCGGGCACGCGGCGCTCGACGTGCTGCGCGCCGAGCCCCGGACCGACCCCGACCGGATCGCCGCCATCGGGTACGGCACCGGGGGCGCCATCGCGCTGGAACTCGGCCGGGACGGGGTCGACCTGCGGGCGATCGGGACGGTCAACGCGCTGACCACGGGCCGCCCGGGCGAGGCGGCCCGGATCCGCTGCCCCGTGTGGGCGGGGGTCGGGTCGGAGGACCCGATCATGCCGGACGCGCAGCGGGACGCGTTCATCGCCGAGCTGCGGGACGCCGGTGTCGACTGGCGGCTCGTGGTGTACGGCGGCGCCCAGCACGCCTTCCACCATCCGCCCGTCGACCACGCGACGCGCCCCGGCGTCGGCCACCATCCGCTCCAGGCCGAGCGGGCCTGGCGCGACGTCCTCGGCCTGCTCGCCGAGTGCCTGCCCCTGCCGGAAGCGGAGTGAGCCGCCGCCGGCGGTCCGCCGGCCCGCGCTGAGAGCGCGCCTGTCCGGCGGCCTCCCCGGGGGTGTCTCACGGTGCGCCGGGCGGGGTGTCCTCGCGGTCGCGGTGGTCTTCCGCCGCCGTCCGGCAGGCGCTCGGCCGCCGTCCCGTGTGGCGGACGAAGAGGGCGGTGAACGTGCCCGCGTCGCGGTAGCCGACGTCGGCGGCGATGGCGGCGACGGTCCGGTCGGTCGTCTCCAACAGGTGCCGGGCCCGGCGCACCCGCGCGGCGTGCAGGTACGCGAGGGGCGTCCGGCCGGTCTCGGCGCCGAAGCGGCGCAGCAGGGTCCTGGTGCTGACGCCGAACTCCCGGGCGAGGGCCGGCAGGTCGTAGCGGGCGGCGAGGTCCTGGTCGAGCCGGCGCATGACGCCGGCCGCGAAGCCGTGCCCCGCCGTCGGCAGGAGGTCCGTGTCGACGTACGGCGCCTGGGTGGACCTGGTGTCGTCCAGGAGGGCCAGGCGCGCGGTGCTCCGGGCGACCCCGGGGCCGTCGTGCTCGCGGACGAACCGCAGGGCGAAGTCGTACATGGCGGCGAACGCGGCCGTGGTCGTCACCCCGCGGTCGGTCACGACCAGTTCCTCGCGGCGCAGCCGCACGCCGGGGTAGCGGTGGGCGAGGCGGTCCGCGTACCGCCAGGAGGTCGTCGCGGCCCGGCCGTCGAGCAGTCCCGCCTCCGCGAGGAGGAAGGCGCCGACGCAGATCGACACCACGGCGGTGCCCGACGCGGCCCGGTCGCGGATCACGGCGATCTCGGGCCGGAGCTTCGCGAGGGCGGCGTCCGGGTCGAGGGCGGGGGGCGGTTCGAAGCCCGGCACGATCAGGACGTCGGCCGGGCGGACCGCCGTGACGTCGATGCGCGCGCCGCCGGAGGCGGTCACCCGGCGGCGCGGCGAGACCACGGACGTCGTGTACGAGGGCTCCGCCGCTCCCCGGGCCGCGGCGACGCGCGCGGCCATGGTGAGGACGTCGGGCACGCCGAAGACCTCGGAGGCGAAGCAGCCGGGATAGGCCAGCACGCTGACCCGCAGCGGGCTCATGGGACCTCCGGTGGCCAGTGGGGTGGCGGTATTCCCGGGAGACGTGGCGACATCGCCGGTTCTCCGGGGGTCCAGGGTCCCGTCATCCTTCCTGCCATGGCAACCACACGGCGGCAGTGCGACGACCCCCTGGACGACTTCGAGCGCAGGGAGGTCGAGGTGGAGGGCGTCGGGAAACGGGTGTACGTGACGGGGGCGGGGCCCGCGGTCGTCGTCATGCCGGAGATGCCGGGGATCAGTCCGGACGTGGCCCGGTTCGCGCGGTGGATCCGGGAGGCCGGGTTCTCGGTGTACGTGCCGTCGCTGTTCGGTGTCGACGGGGCCTATCCCCGCGCCGAGGCGGCCGCGACCGTCGTCCGGCGCGCCTGTGTCAGCGCCGAGTTCCGGGCGTTCGCCGGCGGGGGCACCAGTCCGGTGGTCGGCTGGCTGCGGGGGCTGGCGCGCGCTGCGCACGCCGAGCGGGGCGGGCCGGGCGTCGGGGCCGTCGGTCTGTGCTTCACCGGCAACTTCGCCCTCGCCATGGCGCTCGAACCCGCCGTCGTGGCGCCGGTGGTCAACCATCCGTCCCTGCCGCTCGACGACCCCGCCGGGCTCGAACTGGACGAGGCGGACGCCGCCGCCGTGGCCGAGCGGATCGGCCGGGACCGGCTGAAGGTGCTCGCCTACCGCTTCGAGAACGACCGGTGGTGCACGGGGCAGCGGTTCGCGGCGTACCGGGCGCTGCTCGGCGACGCCTTCGACGGCCGCGTGCTGCCCGACGGGGCGGCGAACACCGACCCCCCGCCCTTCTTCCGCGAGGTCGTCGGCTGCCCCCACAGCGTCGTGACGGCCCATCTCGTGGACGAGGCCGGCCACCCCACCGTGCGGGCCCGCGACGAGATCGTCGCCTTCCTGGCCGAACGGCTCAAGGGACCGGCGGCACGGTGAGGCCGGGGCGGCCCGGCCGTGCGGCGGCCGGAGGGCCCGGACGGTGCCGGAGGCGGGCTCCGCGTCGTGGACGCGGGGGTCCGCTCGGTGTCGCCGGGGACCTGGAACGACTCGGAGGACGGCGGCGGCGCGCCGGCCTGGCCGGCGGACTCGGAGGAGGCCAGGGAGCGGCTCACCGCGCGGGACGTCGCCGAGACCATCGGTTTCCTGGCGACGCCGCCGCGGGTGAACCTCCAGCAGGTCACCGTCATGCCCACCGGTCAGCCCTCCTGGCGGGAGGGGCCCCGCCCGCCCCGGGGAAGGGGCCGGCGGGCGGGGCCGTACGATCGCGGTGTGACGATCACGTACGAGTGGCGGGGCCCGTTCGACGACGCCTCCCTCGACGCCCTGCACGCCGACGGCTTCGGGCACCCGGTGACCGGGACCGACTGGCGGACGCAACTCGAACGGCACAGCCTCGGCTGGGTCTGCGCCCGGGAGGACGGCGCGCTGATCGGCTTCGTCAACGTCGTCTGGGACGGCGGGGTCCACGCCTTCCTCCTGGACACGGTGGTCGCCCGGCGGTGCCAGGGCGAAGGGGTGGGCGCCGCGCTCGTCACCACGGCCGTCGAACGGGCCCGCGCCGCGGGGTGCGCGTGGCTGCACGTCGACTTCGAGGACCACCTCCGCCCGTTCTACCTCGACGCCTGCGGCTTCGAGGAGACGACGGCCGGGCTGATCGCCCTCTAGGGACGCCCGCCTGTCCCCGCCCCCGGGGGCGGGGCGACCGGCCGCGCGGCGCCGTCCTCGCCGTGGGCCCGGCGCCGGCCGCGGGTCAGGAGACGAGGCGGGTCTCCACCTCCCTCAGCTTCACCGTGCACAGGCCGCCGCGCTCGGCCTTCACGTCCATGACCTCCAGCTGGGTGCCGGGGGCGAGGATGTACTCCTCCTCGCCGGTGAAGGCGGAGAAGCTGCGGATGCCCACCGCGCGGGCCGGGGTCACCTCGAACAGGGTCCGCCTGCCGCGGCCGCCGAGGAAGGCGCGGGCGACGCCGAGTTCGGAGGTGCAGGAGGAGACGCCCCACCAGGTGACCGTCGAGCCGACGGGGTACTGGCTCCGCAGGTCCAGCGCGACGCCCCGCCACAGGGGATCGGTCCGCACGGGCAGCGACTCGACCGCCGAGAACAGCAGCCGGAGGTACGGCAGGTAGGGCACCACGCGGTCGCGGTCCGGGGAGCGCAGGACCGCGTTGATGTTCCGGTAGAAGCCGGACTCGCAGGTGTAGAGGAAGAGCGCGGCGATGGCGTCGGCGGAGAGTCCGGCGCCGGCCTGCTCGTCGGCGCGCCGCTTGCCGAACTCGCGGGAGCGGTCGATGTGCCGGCCGAGGCCGCGCAGCACCTGGGTGACGGGGGCGACGGCGTCCTCGAAGGACATCAGCGGGGTGTCGAAGACGCCGGTGAGCGGCGGCAGGACGTGCCCCTCGTCGCGGACGCTGGTGAGCCGCTCCAGGTACAGCTGGTGGAGCTCCATCGTGGAGGCGATGAAGGCGCCCATGCGGCCGGCGACGTCGGCGTCCGGGCCTCCGCCCGTGGTGGTGCCGGTGCCGGCTGCGGCACCGGCCGGGGGCTTGTTCCAGCCCTTGCTGGGCAGCCAGTCGATCGCGTCGGCGCCGAGGGACAGCAGGGCGTCGTTGACGGTGGCGAGGTGGTCGCCGTCGCAGAAGACGTCGCCCTGCGCGGCCGGGTTGGCGTGGTCGATGTGGCGGACCTCGACGCCCGGGTAGTTCTTCTCCAGGCGCTGCACGGTCTTCTTCAGGCTGCGGGCGTGGGCGCCCCACCAGGCGAAGACGACGCCCCGGTCCTCCGGGTCCTCGGCGTCCTGCTTGGCGCGGAGGATCTCCTCGACGATCCGCTCGGCGACGGGCCGCCAGAAAGCGGTGTGCCGGTCGGTGGCCATGGCGCCGTCGGCGCTGGCGGTCAGCGAGGCGTTCAGGAGGAGGACGCCCTGGGTGAGCATGGCCTGGAACCACTCGGGCGGCTGGACCGCGTCCCGTTCCCTCAGCAGGGCGCGGACGTCGGCGATGGGGGTCTTCTTGACGATGCCGTACTTCCACATCGCCGCCGCCTTGATGAGGCAGCGGATGCTGACGACCCGTCCGAACTGGCTGTCCTTCCAGTCGTTGAAGGTGTTGTCGAACATGGCGATGCCGGTGGCGCTCTCCGGCCGCGGGTAGGGGTTCTGGCCGAAGACGACGACCTTCCACTTGTGCGGCGGGTGGGGCTTGAGCGCCTGGAAGGTGAGCTCGCGGACCGGGACGACCTGCGGGCTGCGGGTGGGCCCGATGAACCGGTCGGCGTCCGGGCGGGCCTCGATGACGGGCTTGAGGAGGGGCAGCCACGGTTCGCCGCCGCCGGTGAACAGTTCGGCGAGGGCGAGGGGGTCGTTCGGGTCGGGCTGGGTCGACGGCGCGGCGGCGTCGGTCATGGCGGGGGAGCTCCCGGTGGTCGCGGCTTCGGGCGTCTGGTGCGGGGTGGGCTGCTGGGCGGGGGCGGCCTGGTCAGCGGGGAGACCGGTCGGGCCGGCGGGCGTGCCGGCCTGGTCAGCGGCGAAAGGAACGCCCTTTGGCCGGTGCTCCTTTCGGCGGCGTGATCCGCACCCGCGTCGTGGGCGGGGTCTGGTCGATGCCGGCGAGCTGGGCGGTGATGGTGGCGCGCAGCTCGTCGTCGTCCTCGAACCAGTGGTCGTGGAAGAGCGTGTAGCCGGTCCACATCAGGTTGGCGCACACCCGGGCCGGCACCCGGCCGGTGCGCGCGCCCATCCCGACGAGCGCCACCGAGCGGATGCTGCCCGGGGCCTTCCGGTTCTGCCGGTGCACGGCCTGGAACGCGGCGGCGCAGGCCATGGCGACGTTGAGCGTCTCGCTCACGTTCTGCGAGGAGCCGACCATGGTCGGCGTCGAGATGACGAAGCGCGGCACGGTCGCCCCCGAGGGGACGCACACGGCGCTGCCAACCGGCATGCCGCCGGCGAACCGGTCGCGGATGGCCCGCTGGACCCGCATCTGGATCCCGGCGCCCAGGTGGCGCTTGATCGCGGCGTCCACGCCGCCGTCCATCCGCCCGGCCGCGTTGGTCGGCGTGACCCAGGCGTCCACGTCCTCGTCGAGGATCGAACCCCGCCGGATCTCGACGCCCGGCACGTCGGCGAAGGCCGCGCGCCACGCCTCCACCACCGCGGCGCTGACGTCCGTCAGCACCACCCGCAGCGCGGTCTGCACACGGTTGTCGGTCATCGAAGCCCCCTGTCGGAACGGTTCCTTGTGACGCCTCCGAAGCTAGTGGGCACCACTGACAACGGCCGTCGGCCGCGTCCGCCGGGCCCTTCTTCCGCCCCGCCCCGTCCTATGCCCCCGGCATCGTCTTCCGGCGAAAGCCCCTCGCGCCCCGCTCCTTTGGTGTCTAGTGGGAGAGTCCGCGATCACCACCCGGCCGTGCGCGCGGCGCCGGGCCGGGGCCCCGACGACCAAGGGAGCATGTACAGATGGCGAGTGTGGAGACGTCTCTCAAGGAGGCGATGACCTCGATCGAGGGGAGTGTGGGGGCCGCGCTGGTCGACTACACGAGCGGCATGGCCCTCGGGACACTGGGCGGGGGCAAGGACCTCGACCTGGCCGTCGCGGCGGCCGGCAACACCGATGTGGTCCGGGCGAAGATCCGGACCATGGAGATGCTGGGCATCAACGACGGCATCGAGGACGTCCTGATCACCATGGACACCCAGTACCACCTGATCCGGCTGCTCAAGGGCCGTGGCGGGAACGGCCTGTTCCTGTACATCGTCCTGGACAAGAGCAGGGCCAACCTGGCCATGGCCAGGCACCAGCTCAAGCGCATAGAGGCGGAGCTGGAGCTGTAGACCGTCCTCTCGTCCCCCGCCTCCGCACGCCCTCGACTTGAAGAACTCTTCAACTCGGCACATCTGAAAGTGATCAGTCGAGGGAGTCGGAACCCGGGAGGCGGGAGAATGGCCACAGCCGTGGATCGAGGAGCGGGCGGGTCCGGCCACCGGGGTCCGGACCCGCCGTCCCAGGGGGAGAGTCGTCGCATGCAGGTGCCGCTGTACCAGGCCAAGGCGGAGTTCTTCCGCATGCTCGGGCACCCCGTCCGGATCCGCGTGCTGGAGCTGCTGCAGCACGGCCCCCTCCCCGTGCGCGAACTGCTGAAGGACATCGAGGTCGAGCCGTCCAACCTCTCCCAGCAGCTCGCGGTGCTGCGCCGGTCGGGCATCGTGGTCTCCATCCGGGACGGCTCGACCGTCAGCTACGCCCTCGCCGGCGGCGACGTGGCGGACCTCCTGAGGGCCGCGCGGCGCATCCTCACCGAACTGCTGGCCGGCCAGAGCGAACTGCTCGCGGAGCTCCGCCACGCCGATACCGCGGCCTCCCCGCCGTCGGGGTGAGCGACGGCACGCCCGCCGCCCCCACGGGGCGTCCGTCCGGGAATGTCACCGTCCCCTTGTCGCCGAAGGGCGGCACGAGGGGTTCGCCGGGCGTACAGCGGGAAGTCACGGGACGGCCGTGGGGCGGTGGCTCCCGGGCGCTCTCCTTGGGGCGCCCCCGCGCCGGTCTCCGGCCACCGTCCGATTCCGTTCCCGTCCGCTCACCTTCCGGAGGACTGCTCCCCCATGGCCGATCTCGATCGCCGCCGGTTCCTTCAGCTCGCCGGCGGCGCCGTCGCGTTCAGCGCGCTGAACGCGTCCATCGCGCGTGCCGCCGCCATCCCCGCCCAGGGCTCCACCGGCACGCTCCAGGACGTCGAGCACATCGTCGTCCTCATGCAGGAGAATCGTTCGTTCGACCACTACTTCGGGGCGATGAAGGGCGTCCGGGGCTTCGGCGACCCGCGCCCGGTGACGCTGCCGAGCGGGAAGTCCGTGTGGAACCAGTCCGACGGCTCGAAGGTGACGCTGCCCTTCCGGCCGGAGAGCACCAAGCTCGGCATGGAGTTCCTCCAGGGGCTCAACCACGACTGGGCGGGCGGCCAGAAGGCGTTCAACAAGGGCCGCTACGACCAGTGGATACCCGCCAAGACCAAGGCGACGATGGCGTACCTGACCCGGGACGACATCCCCTTCCACTACACGCTCGCCGACGCGTTCACGATCTGTGACGCCTACCACTGCTCGTTCATCGGCTCGACCGACCCGAACCGCTACTACCTGTGGTCCGGTCACACCGGCAACGACGGGACCGGCGGCGGCCCGGTCCTCAACAACGCCGAGGCGGGGTACGGCTGGAAGACGTACCCGGAGCGGCTGGAGGCGGCCGGGATCTCCTGGAAGGTCTACCAGGACGTCGGCGACGGACTGGACGCGGCCGGCCACTGGGGCTGGATCAGCGACGCGTACCGCGGCAACTACGGCGACAACTCGCTGCTGTACTTCAACACGTACCGCGACGCCCGGCCCGGCGACCCGCTCTACGAGAAGGCCCGCACGGGCACGAACGCCAAGGCCGGCGAGGGGTTCTTCGACCGGCTCCGCGCCGACGTGCAGGCCGGCCGGCTGCCGCAGGTCTCCTGGATCGCGGCGCCCGAGGCGTTCTCCGAGCACTCCAACTGGCCGTCGAACTACGGCGCCTGGTACATCGCGCAGGTCCTGGACGCGCTGACGTCGAACCCGGACGTGTGGGCGCGCACGGCGCTGTTCGTCACCTACGACGAGAACGACGGCTTCTTCGACCACGTCGTCCCGCCGTACGTCCCCGCCTCGGCGGCGCAGGGCCTGTCGACCACCCCCACCGCCCTCGACCACTTCCCCGGGAAGACGGGGTACGTCGCCGGTCCCTACGGCCTCGGCCCCCGCGTCCCCATGATCGTCGTCTCGCCCTGGTCCACCGGTGGTTACACCTGCTCGGAGACGTTCGACCACACCTCGGTGATCCGGTTCGTCGAGCGCCGCTTCGGTGTCCAGGAGCCGCAGATCTCGCCCTGGCGGCGGGCCGTCTGCGGTGATCTGACCTCGGCCTTCGACTTCACGCGCTCCGAGCCGCAGCCCGTCGCGCTGCCGTCCACGGCCGGCTACTACCCGCCGGACCGCGACCGGCACCCCGACTTCCCGGCCACCGCGCCGGCGGTCGGCTCGATGCCCCGGCAGGAGCCCGGCGCCAAGCCCACCCGGCCGCTGAAGTACGCACCGTACGTGGACGGTTCCGCCGACGTCGCGGCCGGCACCTTCCGCCTCGTCCTCAGCGGCGGCCCGGCCGCGGGCGCCCAGTTCTACGTGACGTCGGCGAACCGCACCGACGCGCCCTGGACCTACACGGCGGAGGCCGGGAAGTCGATCGCGGACACCTGGAACACCCGGTACTCCAAGGGCGTCACCGACCTGACGGTGCACGGCCCCAACGGTTTCCTGCGCCGCTTCCGCTCCCCCGGGAAGACCGCCGTCCCCGAGGTCACCGCCCGCCACGACGCCGCCACGGGCGACCTGAACCTCGTCCTCACCAACGCGGGTCCGGCGACGACGGTGACCGTCACCCACGCCTACACGGGCACCTCGCGGACGCTGACGGTGGCCACGGGGGCGACCGTCACCCACACCGTCCCCCTGGCGGCCTCCGGCCGGTGGTACGACGTCACGATCACCTCCCCCGCCCACGCCGACTACCTGCGCCGCCTGGCGGGGCACGTGGAGACGGGCGCGGCGGGAGTGACGGACCCCGGCATCCTGACGTACTGACGCACCGGCGCGCGGAAGGAGGGGGCGGCGCCCGCACGCGGGTGCCGCCCCCTCCGGTGGTCCGTCAGTGACCGAGGGCGTCGATCCCGGCCTGGGCGAACTGCTCGTCCTGCAGGCCGCTGGGGGCGCCCGCGACGCCGATGCCGGCGATCGGGGAGCCCTGGTACCGGATCGGGAGGCCGCCGGCGAGGAAGAGGGTGTCCGGGATGTCGGCGAGCGTCGGGTTCTGCTCCAGGCGGCCGACGAGGACCGAGGTCGGGGCGTTGAACGAGGCCGCCGTGTACGCCTTGCGCTGCGCCGACTCGTAGGTGTGCGGGCCCGCGCCGTCGCCGCGCAGGACGACGATCGCGTTGCCGCTGCGGTCCAGGACGGCGACGCTGACCCGCTGGCCGGCGGCGACGGCCGCGGCGAGCGCGGCACGGGCGGCCTTCTCCGCGGCCTTCTCCGTCAGGTGCGCGGTCATGAGCACGTTGTGGGGCGCGACACCGCCGTTCGTCGACGGCGCGGTGCACGCCGTGCCGCACGCGGTGACGCCGGCCTGCGCGGGGCCGGCCAGGCCCAGGCCCAGGCCGATCGCCATCAGGCCGCCGCAGGCGGCGACGCGTACACGCAGCGTGGATCTCTTCACGGACACTCCCGGCTCGGGGCGGCGGCCGCCGGGTCGGGGCCGCCTTCGTCACCGCATTGCAGCCCCCGCCCCGGCCGGCCCCGGGACATCGACACGGCCCGCTGGGCCGGACGGCCGAAGCCCCTGACCCGCCCGGCGGCGGAGATCGGACCGGGCCGGCCCGGGGCTCAGCGGGGGGCGCGGAGCCGGCGGAGGTAGGTCGCGGTCAGGGCCACGGCGCTGTCCTCGTCGCGGGTCAGCTCCGCGAGGGCGCGGGAGGCGACGGGGCCGGGGACGTCGGCGAGCGCCTGGGTGAGGCGGCCCCGGGCGGGGGGCGCGGTGGCGGGGTCGGCGAGGCGAGCGACGAGTCCGGCGGCGATCCCGTCCGCCGCGGCGGCGTCGCCGGCCAGGACGCCGAGCGCGTCGGCCGCGTCGGTGTCGTTCCTGCCGTCCACGACCATCTCGACGAGTTCCGGGATCGCGGCGGCCTCCCCGCGGGCGCCGAGGGCCAGGGCCGCCTGACCGCGCACCACGGGATCGGGGTGGGCGAGGGCGTCCCGGAGCCGGGAGGCGGCCTCGTCGCCGGGGAGCCCGGCGAGGGTCCGGGCGGCTCGTTCGCGCACCGCCGCCGCCGGGGAGTCGAGGCCCCGGGCGAGGAGGGCGGAGCCGTCGGCGCCGGAGCGGGCGAGCGCCCACCGCAGGGCTCCGGCGACGTTGGGCTCGGTCTCGCCGAGGACCGCCTCGACCAGGGCCTCCACCGGTACGGGGACCTCGTCGGCCGAGGACAGGGCGGCGCGCTGACGGGCGTCCTCGTTCTTCGAGCCGAGCGCCCGGAGGAGCGCGACGACCTGGAGGACGTCGTCCCAGCTCGCGGGCGCGGCGGCGTCGATGCGGCTCAGGCGCGTGAGCAGTTCGGTCTCGGCCGCGATGCGGGCGCGGGTCTGGTCGACGAGGTCGCCGACGAGCTGCGCGGGGGTGAAGCCGGGGTCGTCGAGGGCGCGGGCCACCTCCCGCAGGGAGAGCCCCAGCGAGCGGAGGCTCTCGATGTGGAAGATCCGCCGGATGTCCTCGTCGCGGTACTCCCGGTAGCCGGAGCCGGTGCGGCCCGCGGGCCGCACCAGGCCGAGCGACTCGTAATGCCTGAGCATGCGGGCACTGACGCCGGAGCGGCGTGCCACCTCACCGATCAACACGCCCCAGTGTCCCTCAGGTTCCGGCGCCGCCGAGCGCCACGACCCGCTTCGCCTCCTCGATCGCGTACCCGAATCCGGCGTCGGGGTCGCGCAGGAGCCGCCGGGTGGCGAGCGCGTGGGTCCGGACCCGCGGGTCCGGGCCGGCCTCGGCCGCGTCCAGGGCCGGCAGGATCGCGTCGCCGAGCTCGATCAGCGCGCGGCTGAGACTGAGCCGGGTCTCCCGCCCGCCGCGCCCGAGCTGGGTGGCGAGGACGGCGGCGAGGTCCGCCTCCCCGCCGTCCGGCACGAGCAGGACCGCCGTCCGCCACGCGGCCCGCGCCACCTCGTCGTCGCCGTCGGTCAGGTGGCCGCGGGTGATCGCCGGCCAGGCCCGCCGGTCTCCGAGCTTGGAGAGCGTGTGCAGGGCCTGGCTCCGCGCCCGTGCCCGCGCGGAGCCGAGCTCGCGGAGCACCCGGGGGAGCGTCAGGTCGACGGGGTGGCGGGTCAGGGCCCAGGTCAGCATGTCGCGGACGAAGAACTCGGGCTCGACCGCGCACCGCTCGACGAGCGGGCCGACGAACCGCGGCTCGGGTGCCGTGCCGGCCGCCAGCGCGGCCTTCAGCCGCACCGACGGGTCGCCGTCCTCCAGCGCCCGGAGCACCCGTCCGCCCGCGTCCTGATCCGTCATGGTCATCGGGACCACCTCCTCGGCGAGCAGTCAAAGGCTTGTCACCGTGTCAAGGTCAAGCGGCCCCCGCGGCCGCCCCGGGCGGGGGCCGGGGCGACGAGCCGGTGGACCCGCCCCTGTCGGGGCCGGCGGAGGAGGTGGAGGGCGCCGCTCCCCCGGCTCCGCACGGCTGTCGAGCCCCCGAGCGAGCCGCCGTGCGCCTTTGCGCGCCGGGCGCGCCGCACGGTGGGACAACCGCGGCGCGCGCTCGCCGCATCCGGTGAACCCGGCCCCGGGTATGTGGGGCCGACACGTGCGCCGGGCACGTTCCCGCCAGCGGTTCTCGCCGTTGAGAGGGATGGGCATGACGAGCCACGCCACCGAAGCCGTACTGGAAGACCTCCTCCACCGGGCACTGCGCGCCACGGGCACGGGCGGGCGCTGGAGGACCGAGTCGGACGACACGTGGTGCCGGGTGGCCCCGCGGTCCGGGGAACAGCGCCGGCAGGGATGGAAGCTGCACGTGTCGGCGACGGCGGCCTCCGCGCCCGCCGTCCTCTCCCGGGCCCTGGAGGTGCTGCTGCGGGACGCGTCGGGGTTCAAGTTCGCGCGCTCCCTGGAACGGGTGAGCGCCCTCAACTCCCGTGCGACGCCGCGCGGGAGCTCCGGCAAGTTCCTCACGGTCTATCCGCGCTCCGACGCCGACGCGGCCCGGCTCGCCGGGGAGCTGCACCGGGCGACGGCGGGGCTGGCCGGCCCCCGGATCCTGTCCGACCAGCCGTACGCGGTGAACAGCCTGGTGCACTACCGGTACGGCGCCTTCGTCGGCCGCCGGCGGCTGTCGGACGACGGCCTGCTGGTGTGGTACATCGAGGACCCCGACGGCAACCCCGTGGAGGACCGGCGGACCGGGCGGTACGAGCCGCCGCCGTGGGCGGTCAGCCCGTTTCCCGCCCCGGTGCCCGTCGCGCCGCGCGCGGCGGAGGCGGAGAGCCGTCCGGTGGTGCTCGGCGGCCGGTTCGCGGTGCGGGAGGCGATCCGGCACACCAACAAGGGCGGGGTCTACCGGGGCAGCGACGTCCGCACCGGCGCCCCGGTCGTCATCAAGGAGACCCGGCCCCACGTGGAGGCCGACGCCTCCGGCTGCGACGTCCGCGACTGGCTGCGGGCCGAGGCCCGGACGCTGGAGAAGCTGAGGGGGACGGGGCTCGCGCCGGAGCCGCTCGCGCTGTTCGAGCACGGCGGGCACCTGTTCCTGGCCCAGGAGGAGGTGCCGGGCGTCCCGTTGCGGACCTGGGTCGCCGAGCGGTTCCGGGACGCTGGCGGCGAGCGGTACGGGGCGGAGGCGGCGGCGCAGGTCGCGCGGCTCGTGGACCTGGTGGCGGACGCCCACGCGCGGGGCTGCGTGCTGCGGGACTTCACGCCGGGCAACGTGATGGTCCGCCCGGACGGGGAGCTGCGCCTGATCGACCTGGAGCTCGCCGTCCTGGAGGAGGACGCCCCGCTCCCGACGCGGGTGGGGACGCCCGGTTTCAGCGCCCCCGAGCGGCTGGTGGACGCGCCGGTCTCGCCCACGGCCGACTACTACAGCCTCGGCGCGACGGTGTGCTTCGTCCTGGCGGGCAAGGTGCCGAACCTCCTGGCCGAGGAGCCGGCGGACCGGCCCGCGCAGGAGCGGCTCGCCGCGTGGCTGGACGCCTGCTCCGCCTCCGTACGGTTCCCGGACGGCACGCGGGAGCTGATCCTCGGCCTGATGCGGGACGATCCGGCCGAGCGCTGGGATCCCGTGAGGGCCCGGGAGGCGCTCCGGCGGGCGGGGGCGACCCGGCGCGGGGGACCCCGTGGGGAACCGTGCGGGAGCGCCTCCGGGGACCCGCGCGAGGACCCCCGGGAGGCGGTCGAGGTCGCGGTGGCCGGGATCGTGCGGCACCTGCTCGACACGATGACCCCCGGCGACGACCGGCGGCTGTGGCCCGTCTCCACGGCGGCCGGCGAGACCGACCCCTGCACCGTGCAGCAGGGCGCGGCCGGTGTCCTGGCGGTGCTGACCCGGTACTTCGAGCTCACCGGCGACCCCCGCCTGCCGGGGGCGTTGACCGCGGCGGGCCGCTGGATCGCCGACCGTGCCGACCCCCGCTCCGCCCGGCCCGGCCTGCACTTCGGCACCCGGGGCACCGCCTGGGCGCTGTACGACGCCGGGCGCGCCGTCGGCGACCGGGCGCTGACCGACCACGCGCTGGCCCTGGCGCTGGCGCCGCAGGAGCCGACGCCGAGCCACGACATCACCCACGGCACGGCGGGCAGCGGCCTGGCCGCCGTCCACCTGTGGCAGCGCACCGGCGACCCGCGCCTGGCCGGGGCGGTCGCCGACGCGGCCGACCGGCTGACCGCCGCCGCGCGGCGCGAGGCGGCGGGGGCGAGCTGGCCGGTTCCGGCGGAAGCCGTCGCGGAGGAGGCGGGCAAGCGGTACCTCGGTTTCGCGCACGGCGCGTCCGGCATCGGCTGCTTCCTCCTCGCCGCCGCGTCCGTCACCGGCCGCCCGGAGCACCGGGAGGCGGCCGTGGCGGCGGGCGAGCTGCTGGTGGCCCACGCCGTGGACGTGGGCGGGGCGGCGCAGTGGCCGGCGCAGGCCGGGGACGTGCCCACGGCCCCGTACTGGTGCCACGGCTCGGCCGGCATCGGCTCGTTCCTGGTCCGGCTGTGGCGGGCGACCGGCGACGACCGGTACGGCGACCTCGCCCGGCGCGCCGCCCGGGCCGTGGTGGAGCGGGCCTCCCGCGCCGCGCTCACCCAGTGCCACGGCCTGGCGGGCAACGGCGACTTCCTCCTCGACCTGGCCGCGGCGACGGGCGACCCGGCCCACCGCGCGGCGGCCGGGGACCTGGCCCGTCTCGTCGTCTCCGAACGGTCCCACCGCGGCGGCCACGTCGTCTTCCCCAACGAGTACGGGGACGTCTCGACGGGCTGGAGCGACGGGTCCGCCGGAATCCTGGCGTTCCTCCTGCGGGTCCGCCACACAGAGCCCCGGCACTGGATGGTCCAGCAGCCGGTCTGAGCGGCAGAGAGCCTGCCGCCGCCTCACAGAGAAGGAGAATGCCATGGAGAACCAGGACCTCGAACTGCTGGCCCGACTGCACGCCCTTCCGGAGACCGACCCGGTCGGCGTCGACGGAGCGCCCTTCGCCGCGACGTGCGAGTGCGTCGGCCTGCTCACGCTCCTCAACACCGTCTGCATCGGTGTGAGCTGCGCGTAGCCCCTACCGCCTCCCCCGGTCGGTGGCTGTCCCGGGGCAGCCACCGGCCGGGGCGAGGCCGCGTACCGCCCTCCCGGGCGGTACGGACGGCCGGGTGTGCCGGGGGCGGGCGCCACTCCGTCCCGTTCCCCGCGCGCCCGGCCGGTCCCCCACGGCGACCCCTGGACGAGGACGACGCATGCAGTTGCACGCCCGTGACCACGACTCCGCCCGCGCCACCGCCCCGCACGCGCCGGCCGCCCCACCCGTGCCCGCCATCAGCACGCGCGGCCTGGTCAAGAGCTACCGCGGCCCGGACGGCACCACCACCCACGCGGTGCGCGGCCTGGACCTGGACGTGCACCGGGGCGAGACCTTCGCCTTCCTCGGGCCCAACGGCGCCGGCAAGTCCACGACCATCGCGATGCTGTGCGCCCTCACCCGCCCCACCTCGGGGCACGCCACGGTGGCGGGCGCCGACGTGCTCGCCGAACCCGAGCGGGTCCGGCGCCGGGTCGGCCTGCTCTTCCAGCACAGCGCCCTGGACCCGGACCTGACGGTCGAGCAGAACCTCCGCGTCCACGCCCGCCTGTACGGGCTCCGCCGCGCCGAGGTCCGCCGGCGCACCGCCGAGGTGCTCGACCTCGCGGACCTGGGCGACCGGGGGCGCTCCCCGGTCCGCACCCTGTCGGGCGGCATGCGGCGCCGGCTGGAGATCGCCCGCCAGCTGCTGCACTCCCCCGGCGTGCTGTTCCTGGACGAGCCGACCACCGGTCTCGACCCCCACGCCCGCGCCCGGATCTGGGAGCACCTGCGGAGCCTGCGCGACCGGCACGGCAGCACGCTGTTCGTCACCACCCACTACCTGGACGAGGCGGAGCACTGCGACCGCCTCGCCATCATCGACCGGGGCCGGCTGGTGGCGCAGGGCACGCCGCAGGGCGTGAAGGCGGAGATCGGGGACGACCGGGTGGTGCTCCGCACCGGCGACGACGAGGGCGCCCGGCGGGTGGTCGGCCCGCTCACCCCGCCGGACCGGACCCTCACCGTGGACGGGGACGGGCTCTGGCTGCGGGTGCCCGGGGGGAGCTCCTGGATCCCCCGCCTGTGCGCGGCCCTGGAGGCCCACGGCATCGCCGTCCACGCCGCCTCCGCGACCCCGCCCACCCTCGACGACGTCTTCTTCCACCACACCGGCCGCAGCCTGGCCCGTCCCGCGGAGGCCGGCCGATGACCGCGCTCACCCCGCCGGTACCGGCCCGCACCGGCCCTGGCACCGGCACCGCCGCCACCGACGCCGCCGCCGACGGCCGGGCGTCCCGTCTCCGGCGCGAACTGCGCGCGGTCCACGCCCTGGTCCACCGCGACCTGCTCCGGCTCGCCCGCCAGCGCACCTCCACCGCGCTGATGCTGCTCCAGCCGGTGCTGTACCTCTTCATCCTGGGCGGCGGCCTGGCGGCCCTCATCCCCGCCGGTGCGCTGGGCGTCGGCTACCGGACGTACCTCTTCCCCGGCATGCTGATGATGACCGTGCAGGCACCGGCCATCATGGTCGGCGTCCGGCTGATCACCGACCGCCAGAGCGGCTACCTCCGCGAGCTCCTGATGGCCCCCGTCGGCCGCGCCACCCTCCTGCTCGGCAGTTGCGCCGGCGGGACCCTGGTGGCCACGGTCCAGGGCGCCGTCCTCCTCGGCCTGGCCGGCGCGGTCGGCCTCCCGTACGACCCGGTCCTGCTGGCGCTGCTCCTCGGCGGCATGGTCCTCGTCTCCTTCGCCATCACCGCGCTGTCCCTGGCCCTGGCCCTGGGACTGCGCGCACCGGAGGCGTTCCACACCCTGCTGGGCCTGGTGATGATGCCGCTCCTCTTCCTCTCCGGCGGCTTCTTCCCCCTGGCGTCGCTGCCCGGCTGGACCCAGGCCCTGGCCGCCGTCAACCCCCTGGCGTACGGCGTGGACGTCCTGCGGCGTTCCATCGCCCTGCGGGTCCCCGGTCACGAGGCCGCCGGCGGCGTCGAATGGTCCGGCGGGCGGCCTCCTCTCCCCCTGGAGGCCGGCGTGCTCCTGGCCTGCGGGGTCCTGGCCCTGCTGTGGGCGGCCCGCCGCTTCAGCCGCCCGGAGTGAGGGCGACCCGTCCCGGTCCGGTGCTCCCGGGCCGGGCCGGGGCCGCTCCGCAGGAGGGGAAGTCCCGGCCGGCGGCCCTGGCGGACGATTCCAGTTCGAGGGTCTCGGAGACGGTCCGGGAGCCCCGCTTCACCCGTACGACCACCGTGCCGACCGTCAACTCGGGGAACTCGACGGCGTGGACGGTGCGGCGGCCGTCCGCCATCACCCCGACGTTCCGTACGGGCACCGGCACGCCGTCGCAGGTGACGGACTCGACCGTCTCGTGCTCCGCGCCGAAGACCACGTTCCAGCCCGTGGCCGTCATCCGGACCAGGGGCACCAGGCGCGGTTCCTCCCCCACCGGGGGTGAGTTCGGGCGGGAGAAGCACGCCACGGTCGTCATCCCGACCCGCATCGCGGCGCCGTGGCAGAACCGTTCGTCCGCGCTCTCCCAGACGAAGAGGGCCCCTCCCGTCGACGCGCCGGCGACCAACAGGCCCGCCCCGGAAGGGGCGTTCTTCCCGGTGGCGGCGGCCCGCATCCGGTCGTTCGCCCCGGCCACGGCGTCCTCCACGCTCCAGGAGGCGGTGGCCGAGGGCGTCGGACGCGCCGACGCCGTCACGCCCTTCCCCGTTCCCTTCCCCGTCGGGGCCGTCGCCCGCCCGGGGCCCGCCGGCCCCGCGCAGGAGGCCGCCGACAGGACGACGCACCCCATGACCACGGCGGCGGCCGGTCTCCGCATCGCCATCCCCCCGATCCCCGCCGTTCCCCGTCCCGCTCGTCCGCGGGCCGGCCCCCGGCCGTGCTCTGCCGCCCAGGACGTCACGCGCGCCGCCCCGGTTCCCTCCCGCCCCGCCGTTCCCGGAGACGGCGGGGCGCTTCCCGGCGGCCCGGGGGTCAGGCCGCGTTGAGGCAGTAGTCGGCCTGGCCGGTCTCGGTGTACGCGAGGCTGCTCGTCTCCGAGAAGGCGAAGCTGCCCTCCTCCGGCCCCCAGGCGGAACCGCAGTTGAGGGAGACGCTGTCGTTCCGGCCCTCGGTGGAGTCGACGACCTGGAGCACCAGGAGCTGCCGCTTCCCCGACGCGCAGGGCTCCTCGCTCCACAGGACGAGCTCCGGGAGGGAGCCCCTGTCGCCGAGTTCGGTGCCGAGGCAGTCCCCGGCGCGTACGTCCGGTGCCACGCAGAGCCGTTGCGCCTCCCAGTACTCGGTCGGCGTGGTGGCCTCGGGGCAGCTCCCCTTCTGCTCCACGGCGGTGACGACGGTCCGGGCGTCGGGACCGGCGCAGTCGACGGCCTGCGGGGCGGAACCGGAGTCGTCCCCCGGACGGGAGTTGGACAGGCACGTGCCGACCGCGACGGCCCCTCCGCCGCCGCCTGTGCTCCCGAACCACTCCTGCCGGTGTCCCACATAGCCGACGGTCGCCACCACGGCGAGCGCGACCGCGCCCGCCACCACGGCGCGCACCCGCCCCGCCCGCCGTCGCGGCCCGCCGTTCGAGGAGACGGGCGGCACCGGCGCCGGCGCCGGCATGGGGGCGGGGGCCCGGAACGGGGCGGTCTGGGTGGGGGCGTGGTGCGCGGGAGGCACGGCCGGCGCGGGCGTCCCGTACGCGGGATACGCGGACGGCGGCGCCGGGGCCGGCATCGGCTCCGGCGCCGGCGTGGACGGAGGCGCCGGCGCGTGCGTCGGCACGTGTGCGTGCGTCGGCACGTGTGCGTGCGTCGGCACGTGTGCGGGAGGCGCGGCCGGTGCCGGTGCCGCGTAGTCCTGGTGGGCCCGGATCGCGGTCACCCACGCGGCGGGGAGGAGTTCGCCGCCGCCGGTCGGCTCCCGCACGAAGTGGTCCAGGAGGGCCGCGGGGGCGGGACGGGCGGCGGGGTCGCCCGCCAGCAGCGGGCGGATCAGCCCGTCGAGCTCGGGCGGCAGCCCTGTGAGGTCGGCGTCGGCCTGCTGGACGCGGGCCAGGAGCTGGAAGGCGTCGGTGACGTTCCCGTACGGCGCCCGTCCCGTGGCGAGGTACAGCAGCGTCGCGCCCGTCGAGTACAGGTCGGAGGCGGTCGTGGACGCCTCGCCCCGCGCCTGCTCGGGCGAGGTGAAGGCGATCGTGCCCAGCGTCAGGGTCGTCCGGGTCAGGTCCTGGGCCTGGGAGATGCCGAAGTCGATGAGGCGGGGGCCGGACAGCGGCAGCAGGACGTTGCCGGGCTTGACGTCCCGGTGCGTGACGCCCGCCCGGTGCAGGTCCGCCAGCGCCTCCGCCACGCCCGCCGCGATCCACCGCACGGCGGGGGCCGGCAGCGGGCCCGCCTCCCGCACGAGGTCGGCGAGCGAGGGCGCCGGGACGTACTCGGTGGCCATCCAGGGCCGTTCGGCACCGGCGTCCGCGTCCATGACGGCGACCGTGAACACCCCGGTGACGCGGCGCGCCAGCTCCACCTCGCGGGCGAAGCGCCGCCGGTCGGACTCCTCCGGCACCCCTTCGGCGAGCAGCGTCTTCACCGCCACCAGCCGGCCGCTGACCGTGCGTCCGAGATAGACCCGTCCCATGCCGCCGGAGCCGATCCGTCCGAGCAGCCGATAGGCGCCCAGCTGCCGCGGATCCTCGCTCCGCAACGGCTCCAGCCGTGGCCCGCCCATGCCTCGTACCCCGCTCTCCCCGTGGAACCCGGGACCCTCGTGGTCCCGACCCGCCGACGGTACGCGACCCGGACGACACCGGGGGCCCGTTCAAGCCGGAACCCGGCGGCCCCGGGCGGCCGGAGGGGGCACCGGTTCTCCGCGTCCCGGCCGCCCGGGCCGGTCGCGTACGCCCGCGGAGGGGCGATCGCCCGGGCGCCGGCGCCCCCGCCGCCCCCAGCCCGGTGAAGAGCGCGGCCGTCGCCTCCCAAAGGCCGGCCCGTTCGAGTCCGCCGCCGGCCGCGGGGTCACAGCCGCGCAGGAGGCGGCCCGCGGGCACGGACGGGTGGGCGGGGGCGGGCCGTTGTTCTACGCTGCCCGCATGATCGCCACGTTGCAGTGCGTCGTGCTGGACTGTCCGGACGTCCGGGAGCTGTCGGAGTTCTACCGGTCGCTCCTCGGCGGGGAGGTGGACCGGCCCGATCCCCGCTGGTCGGTCGACGACGACTGGTCGACCCTGCACACCGACGGCGGGCTCGTCCTGGCCTTCCAGCGGGTAGCGGACCACCGGCCGCCGCGCTGGCCGGACCCCGCGCACCCGCAGCAGTTCCACCTCGACCTGGGGGTCGAGGACCTGGACCGCGCGCAGGCGGAGGCCCTCGGCCTGGGGGCCACCCTGCTCGACGGCGGTGACGGCGGGCGCGGTTGGCGGGTCCTCGCCGACCCGGCGGGCCATCCGTTCTGTCTCGTACGGGACTGAGGCCGGACCCGGTCCGGTCCGGCTCTCCGCGGGGTCGGACGGTGACGAGTTCTCGCCAAGGAACCGGGGGTTCCGCATGGGCGGGGCGAGAGGGGGGAGTCATGGCGGAGAGCGTCGTTCCGCCGTCCGTCCGCCATCCACCCGCCGCCCGCCGTCGTCGCCCTCGGGACCTCTGGAGCCGCCATGCCCTTCCCTCCCCTCCCCGACGAACCTCCGCTCACCGATGGACCGGCTCTCCCCGGTGGACCGACTCCCCCCGGTGGACCGTCCCTTCCCGGTGGACCGACTCCCCCCGGCGAGCCACCCCTTTCCGGCGAGCCGGTGCTCACCGCGGACTTCGGGTCGCCCGAGGAGTGGGTCGCCGGGCGGTCCTGGGCCTATCCGGGGGGCGGGCCGGTCAATCCCCGCGACAACAAGCTGGACCACCTGGTGGCGGACCCCGCGTACAGCCGTTCCGGTGTCTTCCGGGCGACCCGGCGCCGTGACGGGCTGTGGGACACTGGGCTGCTCACCACGGAGGGCAGCGACCGGGCCTTCGAGGTGCGGACCGGCGACGTGCTGGAGGCGCGGGTGCGGCTGCCCGAGGAGACGGGGGCCTGGCCGGCCGTCTGGACGTGGCGCGACGGCGGGCAGGAGGTCGACGTCTTCGAGTACCACCCGGACAACCCCGACCTGCTGGAACTCTCCAACCGGGTGGCCGGCACCCACCACTACCACCGCTCCCCCGCTGTGCGCCCCGGCGGCTGGGTGGAGCTGCGGACCGAGTTCGGCGCCCGGTCCGTGGTGTGGTGGGTGAACGACACCGAGGTGTTCGCCGATGGACGCGGGGTCGGCCGGTCCTGGCACGCCTTCCTGATCGTCAACCTCTCCGTGTGCGCCGGCCGGTACCACCCCGCGCCCGATCCGGAGACCCGCGAGATGTCGTTCGAGGTGGCCGACCTGCGGGTGTTCCGCCGCCGTTGACGGCCCGGCCGGGACCCGGCCGGGCGCGGGCCCGGGCGGTCCGGTCGTGGACCGCGGCCGGGCCGGCGGCCCGGTGTTCCCCCGGCTGGACGGCGGGCACGCTCACAGGTCGAACTCGATGTGCTCGACGTTCAGCATGCGCACCTCCTCCAGGCTCGCGGCGCGGGTGCCGCGCTGCTGGAAGTAGACGTCCTTCAGGGCGTCGGCGACGGCCCGGCGCATGTCGTGCTCGCCGCGTTCCTGGGCGGCGAAGATCCGCTCGGCGTGGTGCGGGGGCAGGGCGAGGGTGAGGTGGCGTTCGCGGGCCTCGTCGGTGGTGCCGGCGGGGGCGTCGTAACCGAGGCTGGCGCGGAGGTCGATCATCAGGCCGTCGGTGGTGCCGGCGGCCTTCCGGGCCTTCGCCTTCACCCTCGGCTGCCAGCGTCTGCGGGTCTCCTCCCGCAGGCGGGCCGCCAGTTCCGGGCGGGGCTTCCTGATCTGGTCCTTCACGTACCGCTCGACGGTGCGCTGGGAGATCCCGAGCGCTTCGGCGACCGCCTTGGTGCCCTTGAGCTGTCTCACCAGGAACCGCATCTGCGCGCCCGCGGACCGCGGCGGCCTGCGGGTGACCGCCTTGTCGAGGACCCGGTCCAGGCCCTCGCCGACCGATGTCACCACCATGGGTCTACTCCCCCGAGTCCGGGCCGGTGCTGACGCCGGTCTTGATGTAGCGGGCCAGGTTCAGCAGCGGGTCCCGGGTCTCCTCGCGGAGTTCCTCGGCCCACAGCGGCGTCCGGGTGCCCTCGTGCTTGACCATGCCCGGGGAGACCCCGACGCGGAAGGAGCCGGGGATCGTCCTGCCGTCCGGGGTGTACGGCAGGAGGTCGAGCGGGGAGGGGCCGTCGGCGGCGTACACGGCGCAGTCGGAGAGGACCGCGACCGGGTAGCTGCCGGTGGCGGCGGCGAGCGCGAGCATCTTGCGGTGCATGTTGGTCCGGGCGCGGGAGATCACGACCGCGCGGATGTCCGGCCGCCAGGTCGGGCGGGCCAGGGCCGGCCAGGGCCGGCCCGGCCGCCAGCCGCCGCCGCGGGCCTTCTCCTGGAGCTTGCCGATGCCGCCCTTGACGGTGTTCTTGATGGCGTCGAGGACGATCGCCGCCTCGGGGTCGCGGCCCTTGTGGCCGTCCATCGCCGCCAGGTAGTCGGCCGGGCTCGTCTTCTCCCCGACGCCGAGGTCCGTCATCGTCGCCACGTACGCGTCCCGCAGGCGCTTGTACCAGTCGTCGAGGTAGCGCCCGGCCGACGGGCGCAGCCACGCCTCCACGGGGGCGACCTCGTAGCCGAGTTCGACGGCGTAGGCGACGGTGGGGGTGGCGTACCAGGCGGGGCCGGCCGGGGTCTCGCCGGTGGGGGTGAAGGGGCTGGGCAGCAGGTCGCCGCGGAGCCGCGTCCACTGCTTGCCCACCTTGACGTGGGAGAGGTCGACGTGGGAGAGGTCGACCAGCCACGCGCCCGGCACCGCCGGGTCGAAGGCGGGGGCGGTGACGTGGACGGGCGGCTGGGCGAGGCCGACGACGGCGCCGTTCGCGGCGGCGCCGAAGGCCATGTTGACGTCGATGCCGACGAGGTGGGGCTTGAGGCACTCCTCGTCGGTCAGCTCCCGCGCCCAGTCGTACGCCTCCTCGAAGATCCGCTCCCGGGGACCGCGGACGTGGAAGCGCGGGAGGCCGGCGAGGACCGGGTGGCCGTCGATCGCCTCGCACGGCGGCGGGTCCATCGGGTCCTTGCCCAGCGAGCCGGGGTTGTGGACGCTGTGGCGGCGGCCGTCGGCGTCCGGCTCGGAGGCGCGGGTCGGCGGGCGCAGCGCGGTCATCAGCTCCAGGCCGGTGACGGCGGTGGAGCCGCGCGGGGTCATCACCCGCGCGGCGTACAGGCCCAGGACGCGGGCGAGTCCGGCGGGCGGCAGGTCGGCGGCGTGCCCCCACGAGCGGGTGTCGAGCGCCCGCCAGGACGGGAGGCACAGCTGGACGCAGAGGCGGCGGCCGCCCTGGGCGGGCCGGTAGATCCTGGCCCACGGGCCGAAGCCGCGCCGGGTCAGCCGCCAGTCGGCCCGCTCGATCTCCTTGACGGCCGGGTGGTCGGCGGGGAGCCGGCCCGCGATCCGCTCGTCGTCGGTCAGTTCGGCCGGCAGGCCGTAGAACTCCAGCGCGGCCGGGGTCAGGACGAGCAGCGGGTCCGCGTCCCGGCCCCAGCCGTCCAGCCGTTCCGCCCCGAGACGGGCCTCGGTGAGGGCCCACTCCACGAGTGCGGGCAGCGACCGGGCGGGGACGTCGAGGACCAGGCCGTCGACGCAGTACGCGGACGCCTGCCCGCCGGCGTCGGCATCGGTGTCGATGTCGACGACGGCGAGGGGGCCGTGGGCGAAGCGGGGATCGGCGGCGCGCGGCGCCGTTCCCGCCGCGGTCTTCCTGGCGGCGGCCGGCCTTCCGGTCGCCGGCGCCTTCCTGGCGGCGGGTGCCTTCGGGGCCGTCGGCGCCTGCGCCGCGGCCGGTGCCCCGGGCCGGGCGGTGCCCTCCGCTACCGGCTTCCGCGCCTCCGCCGTCTCCACCGCCTCCGCCGGGGCCGGTACGCCGGCCGTCACCGTGCGCGAGGGCTCCGCGGGCGCGGAGGGCGCGGGCGACACCGGGGGCGCGGGGGTTTCGGTCGTGCCGCCGTCCGCCGGGTACCTCTGGGCCCAGCCCTCCAGCAGGGCCAGGTACGGGCCGCGGCGCGGCGGGCGGGGCTCGCTGCGCCCCGACTCCCAGTTCTTCACCGTCTGCGTCGTGGTGTCGAGCACGCCGGCGAGCGCGGCCTGCGTGACGCCGGCCGCCTCGCGCAACCGGGCGCGCTCGGCGGGGGCGGGAAACTCCGGCCCGCCCGCCAGCAGCGCTTCCACGGCCTTGAACAGGTCCTCTTCCTTGGGCACCGGGCCACCTCCACTCCGACCCTATCGGATTTAGCCCTGGATATAGCCGCGGCTTTGCCGCCGTCCGGGTGAGGTGACGTCCGCGTCAGGCCGTGCGCTCCGGCCCCGCGAGCTCCCTCCCCCGGGCGGCGGCGAGGGCCGGCGCCTCGTCGGAGGCGAGGAGGCCGAGGACGGCGCCGGTGCGGATCGGCCGGACGGGGCCGGTGGGCCTGGTGCCGGCGCACCTGGTCGGCCGCGCCGGGGTCGAGACGGTCGTCGTCGACACCCGTACGCGCCACGGGATCGGGACGACCCGACGGGCCGGGATCCTGTGAGACGGACGCGGCCGGGACGCGGTCAGGACCGGGGTGTCGGCGCAGGTGCCGTCTTCCCGGTCGCCGACGAGGGGTACGGCCCCGCCGGTCCCCGCCGTCGGGGGCGATCCGGAGCCGGCCGCGCACACCGTCGACCTCTTCGCGTACCGGCCCGCGCCGCCCCGGCCCGCACGCTCACGTGTTCCTCAAGTCGCTTGCGCCCCACGGTCCGTGACGGGCAGGGTCGGGGCAGCCACCGACCATGGCGCCACGGGGGGGACCTCATGACCACGACGATCACGCGGAACACGAAGCGGCGGTGGGCGGCCCGCGCCGCCCTGGCCGCGCTGCTCGCCGGCACGACGGCCTGCACGTCCGGCGGCGACGACCGGGCCGCCGCGCCGCAGCGGCCCGCCGCGGGCGGGATCACCGCGCCCGCGGCCTGTGCGGACGGCACGTACGACTGGTTCGACATCGCCCAGCGGGACGTCCTCACGGGCGTCGCGGAGAAGCAGACGCTCGGCGAGGGCGGCGGAAGGCTCACCAACCCGGTGCGGCGCCTGCACACCCCGCGTACCGCCGTGACGACGGAGACGGGCCCGGCGGTCCACGCCGCCGCGGCGCTGCGCTCGCTCGGCGCCCGCGTCGGCGGCGGCGAGGACGGCGCCTTCGCCGAGGCCGGCCGGCGCGCACCCGGCCTCGACGACTCCCGCACCGACGTCGACGGCCCCGGCACCCTCGTCGACTACGCCTATGTGCGCGAGGTCGTCGCCGGCTTCCGCCACACCTGCCCGGGCGGTGCCGTCTCCACGGGCCGTGCCGTCGGCTGGACCGTCGCCGGCACGGGCGTCCTCGACTGCGGCGAACCGGCGGAAACGCTGGAGGACAGCGGTCCCGCGCAGGCGGCGGCGCGCCTCTCCTGCGGCCCGGACGACCCGGCCTCGAAGGCCTGAGGCCCGCACGGTGGCGGAGCGAGCGGCCCTCGGGCATGATCACCGGCATGATCTCGGTGGTGCAGAACGTGGCGGTCGACTGTGCGGATCCGTATGAACTGGCCCGGTTCTGGAGTGCGGTGACGGGGGGTCCGCTGCATCCGGAGGACGCCCCGGGCGCCCGGGAGACGCAGGTGCTGCTCCCGGAGGGCCCGGTCCTGTACTTCAACCGGGTCCCGGAGCCGAAGACGGTCAAGAACCGGCTCCACCTGTGCCTGCGCCCGACGACCTCGCGCGACGCGGAGGTCGAGCGGCTGCTGGGCCTCGGGGCCACCCTGGTGAACGACCTGCGGGAACCGGACGGCGCCGGCTGGGCCGTCCTGGCGGACCCCGAGGGCAACGAGTTCTGCGTCCTGCGCAGCGACTCCGACCGCGCGGCGGCCGGTTAGCCGCCCGGGCGGGCGCAGGCGCGCGCCCTCAGGTGCCGCTCCGCCGCCCAGCCCTCCGTGCCGGCGCGCAGTCCCGCGCGGGAGCGGGCGTCCAGGACGACCCGGTACCACTCCCCCGACTCGCGCAGCACCGTGACCTCGTCGCCGGGCCGGAGCGTTCCGAGGGACCGGTGGGACGCGCTCGCCCCGGTGCGGAGGGGCGTCGCGCCGGTGGCCTCGTGCCCACACGGGTCGGGTCCTTCCGGCGCGGCGGGCGCGGGGGCGACGGCCGCCAGGAACACGGCGGTCAGCGTCACCCCGAGAATCGGCGTCATGCGCATGCCCCCGCAACCGCCCGCCCCCTCCGGGTGTCACGGCCCCGGCCCGGCTGTCACTCCTTCGGGTTCACGCCAGGAGCCGCAGGACCTCTCCGCTCGCGGCGGGGATCGGGCCGACGACCGGGACCGGGGAGCGGTGGCGGAGGGCTTCGGCGGCTTCGCCGAGGGGGCCGCCGCCGATGACGACCGCCTCGGCGCCGTCGTCCTCGACGCAGCGGTCGACCGCCGCGGCCAGACGCTCCGTCATCTCCCCGGGGGTCGCGGCCAGTCGGCGGGGGTCGCCGGGGGTGAGGCGGGTGCCGGTGTACTGCGCGGACCAGCCGAGGCGGGCCACGCGGGCGTCGACGGCGGCGGCCAGGCCGGGGGTGGTGGTGACGATGCCGAAGCGGCGGCCGTCCGCGCCGGCCTCCCTCAGGGCGGCTTCCGCGATGCCGACGACGGGGACGGCGGTGCGGGCGCGGAGTTCCTCGACGCCGGGGTCCCCGAAGGCGCTGACGACGAACGCGGCCACGCGGTCCGGGCCCGCGAGGAGGCGGTCCGCCGCGTCGAGGACGTGGCGGACCGAGGCGCGCAGGGCCTCCTCGTCGACGAGCATCGGCGGGCCGGCGGCGACGGTGACGCCCCGGACCTCGTAGCCGTCCTCGGGGCGCAGGGTGCGGCGGGCGATGGCGGCCATCATCGCGGTGGTGGCCCCGTCGGTGTTCGGGTTGAGGAGGGCGACGAGGGTCACGCGTCCGTCTCCTTCCCGGTCGGGGCCGTCCTCCGGTCGGCGGTGACGGGGGCTCGCCTCCGTGAGGACGGTTCTGGTGGGGAGGCTTCCATGGGGGTCCTTCCTGGCCGGGCACGGCGCTCCGGAAGGAACACCGGGCTTCGATATGTGGAATTCTCCTTCCAGCCTACGGAAGGTGGATTGCGTTGCCGCGACCGCGCCAAGAGTTCCGGGAGCTCGCCCTCCGGGGCGCATGCCGTTTCCCCCGCGTGCCGGCGCACGGGCGCGGGTGGGCGCATCCACCGATCGGTCGACCCGCGCCTCGGCCGTCCGCCCGCATCATGGAGCCGCCGGGCCGACGCGAGCGGCCGGGGCGCGGGCCCACGATGGAGTGCGGAGCGGGACGGCCTGGCGGCCTCCGGCCGCCGCCCGCCCCCTCCCCCGTACCAGTCCGAGGAGTGACCGACCGTGCAGCAGTTCCCGAGGCGCGCCCGTCTGCTGACGGGCGGTGCGGCCCGGCCGGCACCGGCTCCCCGCTGATGCGTTCCCCGGACGAGACCCCCGCCCCCGCACCGGCGGCGCGCACGGCCCCCCGTGCCGCGCGGCCCCCGCTCCTCGACCCCGCCCGGCTGCGCGCCGGCGTCCGGGCCGGCTGGGCGGTGGCCGTGCGGACCGGCGTCAGGACCGCCGTCCACGCGCTGCACCGCCCGACCCTCCTGAGGAGGAACCCCATGTCCGCTGCCGACCTGGCCCTTCGGGCCGCCGTACGGAACGACGACGCCGACGCGGTGCGCGCGGCCCTCGCCGACGGAGCCGCCCTCGAAGGCCGCGACGAGCACGACCGCACCCCGCTGCTGATCGCCGCGGCGGAGGACCGCGTGGCGGCCGCCGCGGCCCTGGTCGCCGCCGGCGCCGATCCGAACGCGCGGGACGACCGCGAGGACACCCCGTGGCTGGTCACCGGCGTGACCGGCAGCGTCCCGATGATGCGGGTGCTGCTGGCCGCCGACCCCGCCCCCGACGTGACGCTCACCAACCGCTTCGGCGGCACCAGTCTCATCCCCGCCGCCGAACGCGGTCACGTCGACTACGTGCGGGCCGTGCTCCGCGCCACCGACATCGACGTCGACCACGTCAACCGGCTCGGCTGGACCGCCCTGCTGGAGGCGGTCGTCCTCGGCGACGGCGGCCCCGCGCACCAGGAGGTCGTGGAGCTCCTCATCAGCGCCGGCGCCGCGCCCCACCTCCCCGACCACGACGGCGTCACCCCGCTGCGGCACGCCGAGCGGCGCGGCCTCCGCGAGATCGCCGGCCTGCTCTCCGCCGTCCGCCGGCCCGGCGGGCCCCCGGGGCCGGCGGCCGCGCCCGTGTCCCGTTCGTGACGCGCGGCCCCCTGCCGCCCGGCCCTACCGAACGGTAACGTGCGGGCCCGTCCACTGCATCGGGGGGAGAACGCATGGGTGTCGTCACGGCTTTCGATCCGGTGGCCGAGCACGGGCGGGCGCGGGCCGCGCTGGAGGCCGCGGTCGGGCGGCTGGTGGAACTGGTGGGCGGGATCGGCGACCTGGAGGTGCCGTCACGGCTCCCCGGGTGGTCCGTGGGGGACGTCGGCGCGCACCTCGCGGCCGTGTACCTCGCCTACGGGGCGGCCGTGACCGGTGACGGGAGCGTCGACTGGGACGCCCTGCCGAGGGGGCGGGAGGGGACGTTCGGCGAGCGGATCGCCGCCGTGAACGCGCTGTCCGTCGGCCTCGTCGCCGGGGACGAGCGGAAGCGGCTGGGGACGCTCCTCGCCGAGCACGGCGCGGCCTTTCTGCGGGACTCGGCGGGGCTCGCCCCCGAGACGCCCGTCCCCGCGCCCTGGTACGGGCCCGGCCGGACGGTGCCGCTGGCGGCGGCGACCGGCCTGATGCTCGGCGAGACCCTGGTGCACGGCCTCGACATCGCGCGCGGCGCGCGGCGGCGGTGGTCCATCGCCCCGGCGGAGGCGTCCCTGGTGATCGGGCAGGCGCTGGTGACGATGATGCCGCTCGCCCTCGACGCCGAGAGGGCGAAGGGCGTGCGGATCGCCTTCGACCTGGCCGTCAAGGGAGGTCCGCGGCTCGCCGTCGTGGTGGCGGACGGCGCCGCCACCGTGACCCGGGACCCCGCGCCGCGCCCGTACGACTGCCGGATCACGGCGGAACCGACGGCGTTCCTGCTCGTCTCCTTCGGCCGCGAGCCGGTCTGGAAGGCGGTCGCGCTGGGCCGGATGCGGGCCGGCGGCCGCAGGCCGTGGCTCGCCCCGCGGCTGAGCGAACTGGTCCCGGCGCCCTGAGACCCCGTCCCGGGCCGTCGTCGTCCGGGTCCGGCCGGGGGTCAGGCGCCGGTGAACGGCCAGGAGACGATGTCCTGGTAGCGGACCGGGGCCGGGCCCCGGGCGTCGTCGCTGCCGACGAGGTGGAGGCGGGCGGCAGGCCAGGGCCGGCCCTCGAAGCCGTCGAGGACGCCAGCCGCGGCCGGGACGCCGGTGAGGTCGCCCCGGCGGGCGCGGGCCAGGGTGAGGTGGGGGCGCAGCGGCCGCCCCTCGTACGGGATGCCGGCCTCCTTCACCAGGGCGCGCACCTCGTCGGCGAGGCGGTGGAGGCCGGGGACGTCACCGGCGACGCCGCTCCACAGGACCCGGGAGTCGAAGTGGCCGCCGCCCCGGAGCGAGAGGCCGAGGGGGCGGCGGGCCGCCGCGAGCTCCGCGAGGGGCGCGTGCAGGCACGGCACGGCGGCGACGGGCAGCTCGCCGAGGAAGGCCAGGGTGATGTGCCAGTCCTCGATGCGGTTCCAGCGCATGCCGGGGTGGGCCGCGTAGGCGGGGGCGAGGGCGCGGGCGAGCTCGTCCTTGGCCTCGTCGGGCGGTGCCAGGGCGATGAAGACGCGGATGGTCGCGGGCGGGGGCGTGTCGTTCACAGGTGTCTTCGTACCGTGCCGGGTGCCGGGCCGTGCGGGCGGGTCCCGGTACGGGGCCGGTGCGGCCGCGCGTACCGGGACCCGCCCGGCTCACCAGTCTCCGTCGGCGACCGGCGCTCCGCCCGGCGGCGGGCCGAGGGGCTTGATCTGGTGGGGGGCCGGCGGGGTCCACGGGTCGAGGTCGTCCCCGAGCCACTCGCCGACGGGCTTGACGCCGGCCAGGGTGTCGGAGGGGTCCGGGACGCCGAGCGGCGGGCCGGGTACCGGCACGTGTACTCGCCCGTGCTCGGCAAACGGGAGCTGTACGAGCTCTCGGGGCACTGGGCGCA